>JAUXCH010000958.1 GCA_030618975.1 Planctomycetia bacterium | reverse complement strand
TCCGACGGGGGACCGTCGCGCTGGACGATCCGCACGGCGAGACGCAGCGGGAGCTCGGTGGAGTCGTAGGGCCTGCACGAACGGTCCTTCGGGAGCGTCCACCCCAGCGCCCCCACGTCCCCGCCGTCACGGCTGCGCGCCCCGAAGAAGATCCGGAAGATCTGCACCCGGGGCTCGGCCGCCACCTGCATGATCCACTGCGCGACCGTCCACGGCAGCGACGCGTCGGCCCGGACGAGGAGGACCATGAGGCTCGACGCATCCGGCTCGCGCCACGTGGGGTCCGCCGTGAGACGGATCAGCTCGTTCCGCAGGCCGACGAGGCTCAGCGGCCCCTGCTCCCCGATCGTGATGTGCCCGTGCTCGGTGACGTCGACGACGATGGTGCCGGGGCCCGCCGGCTGCCGGCCCAGCGTGCCGACGCGGGGCAGGTCGATGCCCGCCGGGACGGGCCGGGGCGCGCTCTCTCCGGACCCGCAGCCAAGGAGGACGAGGAGCGGAGCGAACACGAAAGCACGAACGGCCCGGCCGCGCAGACGGGCGCGGCGAACGCGGAGATCGGACATGGTCACTCCCGCGGGTCGGGCCCGCCCATCCTATGGGGGATGCCGTCTGTCTCCCGAGGACGACGTCGATGCCGTCCAGGACCGCCTGCAGCCTCATGGGGGACAGCTTTCTCGCCTGGGATGGGACGATTTCCTGGCTAACGTCCACAACGTTAGCTACCCTAACGTCGTGGACGTTAGGCAGATCAACGAGCACCTGCTCCATGGCCGGGTCGACTTGGTGGGGTTGTTTCCGCACCTGGAGGATCTGGCCCAGTCCCCGTACGTCTTCCGGGTCGATTTCGGACTCGAATCGCTGCCCGAGGAACCGGGCGTCATCCTCGTACGTGGACCGCGGCAGTACGGCAAGAGCACCTGGCTCGAGGGACAGGTCCAGGACACGGTGACCCGCTTCGGCCCGGCCACGGCCTTCTACCTGAACGGGGACGAGATCGCGGACGCGAAGACGCTGGTCTCGGAGATTCGGGCGCTCTTGCCGATGTTCAGAAGGGACGCCGCCGTGCGACGCCTGTTCCTCGACGAGATCACGGCCATTCGCCAGTGGGAGCGCGGGCTGAAGCGGCTGATCGACGCAGGAGAGCTGCGGCACGTCCTCGTCGTGACGACCGGTTCGCGCGCTACGGACCTCAGGCGCGGTATCGAACGACTACCCGGGCGCAAGGGCCGCTTGGACCGGACCACGTACTTGTTCACCCCCATCTCGTTCGCGGAGTTCTCGCGGGTGTGTGGAGAGCACCTCGGTGCGGACGCCACCGTGGCCTATCTCCTGTCAGGCGGTTGCCCCTTGGCAGCGGCCGAGATCGCGGCACACGGGCGGCTACCGGAGTTCGTCATCGAGATGGTGCGAGACTGGATTCTCGGTGAGTGTGCCGCCGTTGGCCGCAATCGCAGCAGCCTGCTGGCCGTCTGGGACGTGGTGCTCCGAAGGGGGGGGACGCCGATCGGGCAGGCTGCCGTCGCTCGGGAAGCAGGTCTCGCCAACAACACGGTGGCAGCGGGCTACCTGGAACTCCTGGCCGACCTCATGTGCCTGGGAATCGCCCACGCCTGGGATGCCAGTCGCCGGGTCTCCCAACGCCGCAAGCCCGCCAAGTTCCCGCCGATCAACTTACTGGCAGCCGTCGCGTTCGACAGCGCGCGCCTGCGCACGGTCCGTGATTTCCATGCCCTCGATCCCCAGGATCGGGGCCGTTGGCTCGAGTGGCTCGTGGCCCAGGAGATCTCGCGGCGGGCCGCAAGACGAGGCGACGCGACGC
>JAUXCH010000213.1 GCA_030618975.1 Planctomycetia bacterium | reverse complement strand
CGGCCGCAGATCCCCGCGACGACGCGCCCGGGAGCGCCGAGGATCCGCTCCTCGCCGCCTCCCCGCCCGCCGATCCAGGGGCCGGTGTGCACGTCGGATCGATCCAGCCGGTCGCCGGCCGTGCGCAGGAAGACGAGGGCGAAGCCGTCCACGCGGTGCCCGGCACGGACGAGCAGGCCGCCGACGGCGTAACCCGGCTTCGCGAGCGTTTCGCGCGGCTCGCCGTTCGGACGGCCGAGCACCTCCCCACCACGGATCTCGCCGTCGACGAGAAAGAGGGGCTGGAGGGACCGGATGATCCTGTGCCCCGCCCAGACGATCGTCGTGTGACGCAGCCCGACGAGGGGGGCCCCCCCCGGCCCGCGCGCCTCGAAGGGGGTCCCGCCGCCCCCGCCGAGGATCGGCGTGGCGCGCAGACGCGCCGCGGGCGGGGCCGCGCACGGCCCCGCGGAGACCGCGCGGGCACCGAGAAGGCCCAGGAGCCCCACCAGGACCAGAGTCGGGAAGAGAGTCGGGAAGAGAGCTGGCAGGCCGGGTCGTAACGTCATGGTCCGCTCCCCGTCGATGACCGCTTCTCTTCCTTGGACGTCGCAGATGCCGCCCGGTTCACACGAGCGCCGCAGACCCGCACGCTCGACGGACGACTCGTGGGACGCGCGGCGGGCGGGGGCGGCTACGGGCCTGGAGGGTTCACTCCCCCGACCGGTGCCCCCGCAACGCCATCCGGGTCCCCAGATAGGACCCCACGGCCATCGCCCCGATCAGGGCGAGGAGGGCGCCCAGTCCGATGGCGACGGGCACGACGCCGGGGGCGCCCGTGAACCCCAGCAGCCCCTTCGTCGCGCAGGCCGTATCGTCCATCAGGGCCGTCACCTCCCGTAGGGTCCTCCCGTTCGCAAGGATGGCCTCCGTCGAGCCGCGGATCGCCTTCTGGTTCTCCAGGACGTCCCGGGTCGTGGTCTGCACGGCCTGCTGGCTCACTCGGACCGAAGCGGTCGTGTCGGCCAGTGCTTTCCGAGTCGCGAGCACGGTACGCGTCGTCTCGTCCAGTGCCCGGCCGCCGCGCTCGATCGCATCCGTGGCGTCCCCGACCTTCTTCACGGTGGCGTCGATCACCTGCAGGGTCTGCTGCAGGAGCTCGCCCGTCCGGGACATCTTCTCGTTGGCGGCATCCAGCATGCCGATGCTGGTTTCCACGGCGCCCTGGGCCTCGACGATCGAGGCCGTCGTGTCCTTCAGGGCCTCGTGGCTCTCGCCGATCGCAGCCGTGGTCCGGGCGAGCGTGGGCCCCATGGGCTCGATGATCTCGAGACTGCCCGCGATCGTCGTCTGGACGCGTGCCACGACGTCGTTGGTCTGTTCCACGAGGATCACACTCTCGCGCAGCGTGTCGTTGGCACGCTCGATCAGCCCTGTCGACTCGTCGAGGAGTGGCGGCATCCCTTCCATGACGGTACAGGTCTGTCCGAAGCTGCTCATGCCGCGGCATGCGCCCAAACCGACGAGGAGCAGGAGCGACAGGATCGCGGCGGCCGCCCTCGCGGCGGTGAGGCGTCGTCCCGTGTCCCTGCGCTCGGCTTTGCTCCTCATGGCGAGCTCCTCCTCGGTCGTGTTCCGGCGAGCATAGGGGAGCGGGAAACCCGTTTCCACCTTGCACGTCCGTTCCACGGCGCGGGGGGACACGGTGCCGCCTGCCGACGATTCGCAGGCGGCAACGGATCCGGAACGCGGCAGCGGGGGACTCGGAAGATCACAGGCGCGCGGGCCGCCTACAGGCTCCCAGAGACCCACGCCCACGTCGAGAAGACTAGCTGCAGCCGCTCGTCGCGCCGCAGGTGTTGCACTTCAGGCAGGCGCCGTTGCGCACCATCGTGAAGGATCCGCAGTCGGGACATGCGTCCCCGGTGTAGCCCTTCAGCTTCGCCATGTCCGCCTGGGAGAGCGGCGACGCCGTGCGTGCCTCCGCAGTGCGCAGCGCCACCTTCGACGCGGTCGCGGCCGCCTTGCCCGCCTCGGTCAGGATGAACCCACCAGCCGGCTCGTCGGACGGGGTCTTGCCGTTTCCGTTTCCATTCCCGTTGGGCGTGGTCTCGAGGCCCCGGCTCGGCGGGTGCATCGTCTCGGGCGCGAAGACCTTGGGCACGCGTTTCTCGGTCCTCGCAGACGTCTTGGCCCTTGCGGACTCGTCGTCATCGTCGGACTCGTTGATCGATTCGTCGACCAGCTCGTCGACCTTCACGGTGTCCGGCTGCAGGTCGTCGTGTGTGACCTGCGCCAGGTCCTTGCGGTCCAGGTAGGTGATCGCCAGCTCCCGGAAGACGTAGTCGATGATCGAGGTGCTGAGCTTGATGCGGTCGTTGTCGGAGACGATCCCGTTGGGCTCGAACCTCGTGAAGACGAAGGCGTCGACGAACTCGTCGAGCGGGACGCCGTACTGCAGTCCGAGCGAGACGCCGATCGCGAAGCAGTTCATCAGGCTCCGGAAGGCCGCGCCTTCCTTGTGCATGTCGATGAAGATCTCGCCGAGAGTGCCGTCGTCGTACTCGCCGGTGTGGAGGTACACCTTGTGTCCGCCCACCGCGGCCTTCTGGGTGTAGCCGGCGCGGCGCGAGGGCAGACGCTTGCGGTCGCGCAGGTAGCGGACCAGGACCCGCTCCGTGACCTCCTTGGCCACGGCGACCTCGGTCGCCTCGGGCAGCTCCTCGTCGAGGTCGTCGTCACGTACGGTGTTCAGGGGCTGGCTCAGCTTGCTGCCGTCGCGGTAGATCGCGAGGGCCTTGATCATCGCCCCCCAGGACGCCCGGTAGGCCTCCTTGACGTCCTCGACCGTCGCCTCGTTGGGCATGTTGATCGTCTTGCTGATGGCGCCCGAGATGAAGGGCTGCGCGGCGGCCATCTGGCGGATGTGCCCCATCCAGTCGATGGAGCGCTTCCCGTACCGGCCGCACCGGGAGGCGCAGTCGAAGACCGGCAGGTGTTCGTCCTTCAGGTGGGGAGCGCCCTCCACGGTCATCGTGCCGCAGATGTGATCGTTGGCGCGCCGGATCTGGTCGCGGCTGAGGCCGAGGTGGCGGAGGACGTCGAAGTCGACCGCCTCGAAGGTCTCCTCGGGGATGCCCAGGGTGCCCTTCAGGAAGTCGTCACCGAGCGTCCAGCGATTGATGACGAACGAGATGTCGAACGCGGAGGGCAGCTGGGCCTCGATCGTCTCGATGACGTCGCGGGTGAAGCCCTTGTCGCGGAGGCTGTCTGCGTCGAGGCAAGGTGCGCCCTGGAGGGTGCCCGTGCCGCGGACGTACCGGATGATGTCGTCGATCTGCTCGGGTTTGTAGCCGAGGCGCTTCAGCGCGGTCGGCACGGCACCGTTGATGATCCGGAAGTAGCCGCCGCCCGCCAGCTTCTTGAACTTGACGAGTGCGAAGTCGGGCTCGATGCCCGTCGTGTCGCAGTCCATGACGAGGCCGATCGTGCCCGTCGGCGCGAGAACGGACACCTGGGCGTTGCGGTAGCCGTGCTTCTTGCCGAGTTCGAGTGCGCGGTCCCAGGCGTCGCGGGCCGCGTAGAGGAGGCTCTCGGGGGCGTGCGCGGGATCGAGGCCGGTCGGGACGGCGGTCAGCCCCTCGTACTCCATGCCCGTCGCGTTGTAGGCGGCGCGCCGGTGGTTGCGGATCACCCGGAGCATGGACTTGCGGTTGCGGCCGAACGCGGCGAACGGCCCTTGCGACTCCGCCATCTCGGCCGAGGTCGCATAGGACTCGCCGGTGAGGATGGCCGTGATCGACGCGTTCCACGCGCGCCCCTCGTCCGAGTCGTAGGGCAGGCCGAGGCGCATGAGGAGGGAGCCGATGTTGGCGTAGCCCAGCCCGAGCGTCCGGTAGACGTAGGAGCGGCGGGCGATCTCGCGGCTCGGGTACTGCGCCATGAGGACCGAGATCTCGAGCACGACCGTCCAGAGCCTGATCGCGTGCCGAAAGCCCTCGATGTCGAAGTCCCCGGTCTCGGCGTCGTAGAACGAGACGAGGTTGAGGCTCGCCAGGTTGCACGCCGTGTCGTCGAGGAACATGTACTCGGAGCAATTGTGGACGACCAGTCCGGCCGCGACGAAGTGGCTCGTGTCGCGCTCGGTGAGGTCGTAGACCTCCTCCACGCCGTCGAACTCAAGGCTCGCGAGGACGTCTTCGAGCCGATCGCGGTACGTCGAGACGTTTCGATTCAGCGCCGCCAGCCGTTCCGCCTTGTCGCTCTCCGGCAGGAAGCCGACGTGCTGCTCGAAGAGGACGCGCGAGCTCCTGCTGATGCGCAAGCTGTGCATCTGCTGGATCGGGTACTCCCCGAGCCCACCCTTTCCGTCCGGAAGCAGCGCGGTCGTCTGTCCGTCGGTGCGGCGATTCCTGTAGATCTTCGCCTTGATCCCGAAGCCGAGCAGGAGCAACTGGACCTGCTGGAGCAACGCGAGCGACGAACTGTCGAGTGACACGTACTGGGACTTCGAGCCGTAACAGGCAACCGTGCCGTCGGCAGTGAACAGACCGCGGAGCATCGCCGCCACGGAGTCCTGATCCAGGGAGAAGACCTCGGCCGTGAACTGCTTGCCGGCGCTTCCCTGGTCGAGCACGGCGTGGGCCGTCGAAACATCCACGACCGGCCTCGCGCTCGTGCCCAGGCGGATGGTCCCTTGGGGCTGCCGTACGCGGATCGTCCGAGCACCGCGTCCGTCGACCGCGCGCTCTTCCTTCCACGCCATCAGGACGTCGCGCATGCGGTGGGCGATGGCCCCTTCTTCAGGCGAGAGAGTCAGCATGGCGGTCTGCTGCGGACCCATGAGACATCCGTCACCGACCAGCAGCCCGATGAACTCGGCGATGCCCGTCTCGAGCGACTTGTCGCCGAAGGGCGCACCCTGCAGGACGAGCACGTCGTCCTCCTGAAGCTCGGAGGCCGGCACGTCGCCGCGGTTCGCCGTGAGGACCTTGTGGTCGGCCGTCAGTCGCAACTCGTAGCCGGCCTTGGTGCGGAGCCGGTAGACGGGCTTCACGCCGGTCCGAAAGGCGGGCCCGATGTCGTGCAGCTCGCCGTCCGACCCGACGACCCGGGACGACGAATCGAGCAACTCGTCGATCCGCCTCCACCCGTCCGCGGTCGCGACGAGAGTGTCCCCGGTAACGCACGGATTCGACGCGTTGATCCGCCCGTCGCGGGGGCACGTGTGCCACTCGTTGATCGTCGTGTCGTACTGCACGCCGGGGTCGGCGCACGCCCACGCGCTGTAGGTGATCTTGTCCCAGAGCCTGCGGGCGGAGACCGTCTTCGCGACCTGGCGGTCGGTGCGGCGGATGAGGTCCCAGGGGAGGTCCTCTTCGACCGCGCGCATGAAGGCGTTGGGAATGCGGATGGAGTTGTTGCTGTTCTGGCCGGAGACGGTCAGGTACGCCTCGCCGTCCCAGTCGGTCGTGTAGGTCGGAATCTCGAGCTGGCGGTACCCCTGCTTCGCGAGGGCGATCGCCCGCTGCACGTAGCTCGACGGCACCATGCAGCGCTTCGCCTCGCGCATCGCCTCGCGGAGCTTCTCGTTGCTCTTGGGATCGAAGGCATCCTCCGCATCGTCGGCCTCGTGGCAGGCCGCGACGATGTCGTTCAGGCTGCGCTCGAGGAGCTTCGAACCGCTCACCAGCGCTGCGACCTTCTGCTCCTCGACGACCTTCCAGTCGATGAACTCCTCGATGTCGGGGTGGTCGAGGTCGAGGCAGACCATCTTGGCGGCGCGGCGCGTCGTCCCGCCGGACTTGATGGCACCGGCCGCCCGGTCGCCGATCTTGAGGAAGGACATGAGGCCGGACGAACGGCCGCCGCCCGACAGGGGCTCGCCGTCGGCGCGCAGGGCGCTGTAGTTCGTGCCGGTCCCGGAGCCGTACTTGAAGAGGCGGCCCTCGCGCACCCAGAGGTCCATGATGCCGTCGGGCCCGACGAGGTCGTCCTTCACCTGCTGGATGAAGCAGGCGTGGGGCTGCGGACGCTGGTACGAGGACTCGCTCTTCTTCGAGCGGCCCGTGGCCGGATCCACGTAGTGGTGCCCCTGCGGCGGACCGTCGATGCCGTACGCCCAGTGGAGGCCGGTGTTGAACCACTGCGGACTGTTCGGAGCGCAGCGCTGGTCGGCGAGCATGCGGCAGAGCTCGTCGTAGAAGGCCTGCGAGTCCTCCTCGCCGTCGAAGTAGCCGTGCTCGGCCCCCCAGTGGGTCCAGCAGCCGACGAGACGGTGAAAGACCTGGCGCGCATCGTTCTCGCCGCCGAGCACGGGCTCGCCGTTCTCGTCGAGGATCGGCTTCCCGTCCTCGTCGACCTGCGGTACCCCCTGGCGGCGGAAGTACTTCTGGGCCAGCACGTCGGTCGCCACGGACGACCAGGTCGACGGGACCTTCACACCCTCCAGACGGAAGACGACGGTGCCGTCGGGATTGCGGATCTCCGACGTTCTCGAGACCCACTGGATGCCCTCGTAGGGGCCCTTTCCAGCCTGCGTGAACCGTCGCGGGAATTTCATACCGGTCCTACCTCTCCGATGTCGTCCGGCCGCCTGCGCAGCCTCGCCCCCCCGGGGTGAGGCTCAGGGTCGCTCGACGGCGACACCGCTACCGCTTGTGGCACCTAGGGCTCCAACCACAACATATCGTGGTGACGCCCGAGGGCACCACGACGTTCCCAAGACCTCCTCCGCCTTGGGAGTCAGAGTGTAGGGATCCGGGGGGACAGCCTCCCGCCCACGGGACCGAGGCCCCGATGGGGCGCGGGACGAAGGGAGGGCCCAGGTCCGGCTCCGGCGGCGAGCCGCCTCCCCCCCCCGGCCGCTCGAGGTACGGTCCGCGCCCCGTGAAGCCGCCCACCCGCATCGGCAACGTCGACCTCCGCGAACGACTGTTCGAGATCCTGCCGAGCACCTACTTCCGCGGGACGCACCGGATGCTCGGCAACGACGTCGTGGTTCGGCGCCTGCCCCTGCCGAGAGGCCACGAGGAGGAGACCCGGGAGGCCTTCTTCCGGGCCCAGCGACACGCCGCCTCGCTCCTCCACCCCAGCATCCTGCGCCCCGTGGACGTCGTGGAGCAGGCGGGCGTCCTCTGGGGCATCTACGAGTTCCGTACCTACCTCCCGAGCCGCACGATCGTCGAGCGGGGCGGCCCCGCCCCCCTCGCCGACACCGCGCGCGTGGCCGCCCAGATCGCCGACGCCCTGAGCTTCATGCACTGCCGTGACGTCGTGCACGGCCGGGTGGCGCCCCGGGAGGTCGGGGTGACGCCCGACGGCCTCGGATTCCTCCTGTCCGTGTCCAAGAGCGCCGACCTGGCCGCCGGGATCTGGCCCCTGCGCCCCGAGGTCCTGGGCCTGAGCCCCTTCAGCGCGCCGGAGGAGTTCGCCGGGGCGCGGCCGACCGCTTCGTCCGACACGCACTCGCTCGCGGCGTCGATCTTCTGGTGGTTGACCGGCCGGTACCCGAGGGGCGGCGAGGACGAGGGCGACGCGATCGAGCGCGCGAGCCGGGGCGTCGCCGTGCCCGACATCCGCGAGCTGCGTCCCGAGGTCCCCGACTCGCTCGCGGAGGCCCTCGCTGCCGCGCTCCAGCCCGACCCCGAGCGGCGTCGCGGCTCCTGCGCCGCGCTGGGCTCCCTGCTCGACGAGATCCACCGCCGCCTCGCGGCCGAGGTGCCCGCGGGCTTCGAGACGGGCGCCTACGTCCCCGTGATCGGCAAGG
>JAUXCH010000929.1 GCA_030618975.1 Planctomycetia bacterium | reverse complement strand
GATCGCCGCGGGAACGATCTCCACCCCGAGTACGGCGTGGACGACCGTGGCGATGGCCTTCAGTTGATTCCCCGCCGCCGCGAGGAAGACGACGGCGGTGATCGCGCCCAGCACCTGCTGGGTGCCGATCCCGAACCGCCGACGCGTGAACTGCACGGGCGAGATGACGCGGCTCCGCCGCCAGAGGGAGGCGGTGAGCTGCGAGCCGAGGAAGTAGGCGACCGTGCCCGTCACGAGGAAGTAGAGCAGCCCGTAGCCGGTCGTCTTGTAGATCATCCCCGCGCCGCCCGTGAAGAGCCACGCGGAGAAGTTCCCCATGTAGAGGGAGATCCCGCTCACCCACCAGGGTATGGCGCGACCGCCCGCGAAGTAGTCCACGCCGCCGCGGTTCCGCGAGAGGAAGAAGACCCCGATCCCGACCATGAGCAGCAGGTAGACGAGAACCGTCCAGAACTCCGGGCGCAGGGTGAAGGGCATCAGGGGCTCCCGCCTGCCCGCATCGCGCGGAGCTCGGTCAGCACCGTGGCCGACGCCTCGAGCAGCGGCTCGTAGTGGGTCTCGATGCCCAGGTGGCCGGCGTAGCCCAGCGTGTCGAGCAAGGCGAGGTGCGCCGGCCAGTCGATGTCGCCGGCCGTGAGCGGCCCGTACACGGGGAAGCGCCGACCCGCAACGGAGCGGCCGTTCTTCACGTGCACGTGCGCCACGCGGGGAGCGAGGGCCTCGAGCCCCGCGGCCAGCGCGTCCCGGCCGAGGTCGCCGGCGTTGGCCGGATCCCAGTTCGCCCACAGGTTCTCGTGTCCCACGGCCGCGAGGAGGGCGGCGGTCTCTTCCCCCGTCGAGGCGAGGAACCCGGGCTCGTTCTCGAGGAGGAGCGTGACGCCGGCGTGGGCCGTGGCCGGCGCGGCGGCGCCGAGGGCGTCGAGCGCGGCGGCCGGGACCGGGGGGGCGTTCGCCGGCACGGGGACACGCGGCTCGAACGAGAAGGCCACGACGAAGCGGGCTCCGAGCTGGCGGGCGAGGTCGAGCGCGCGGGGGAGCGTCTGCGTGAGGTGGCGGTGGATCGCGGCGGGGTCGTCGGGAGCGCACTTGAAGAGACCGGGGCTCACGCCGAGGATCACGGGATCGGCCGCCCGTGCCCAGGCGCGAAGCGTTTGGCGATCGCCGGCTTCGAGATCCGGGACGCGGCCCTCGCCCACGCAGCGCAGCTCGACGGCCCGCACGCGGTGGCGGTCGAGGAAGGCCCGGCAGACGGCGAGATCCCGAGAGATCTCGTCCGTGACGATGCTGATCCGTTCAGCCACGGGAAGCGAGTCCGACGTCCACGCGCACACCCCCTTCGATCCGGACC
Organism: Planctomycetia bacterium; assembly: GCA_030618975.1. Classification (GTDB taxonomy): domain Bacteria; phylum Planctomycetota; class PLA2; order PLA2; family JAEUHO01; genus JAUXCH01. Next base: position 644 of record JAUXCH010000929.1, on the reverse strand, counting down.
TGGAAGTCCACGTAGGTGCTCCCCTCCACCTGCACCTCCGTAAACGGTACGTCGCGCCCGCCCGCCGTGACGTGCGCGGCGTGCGCGCCGGACGGCAGGAGCACGTGGCCTTCGAGGTCCGTCTGTTCGGCCTCGACCTCGAGTCGGATCCGGCCCGAGGCGTGGCGGAAGGCGTAGGTCAGGCCGGCGCCAGAGGCGGCGTAGGAGACGCGCACCTCAGCTTCCTCCACCCCCGCGGCGAGCCAACGGGGGGCGAGACCGGCGCGGGCGAAGCGCGCGTCGCGGTCGGTCACGCCTGCAAGGCCTTCCACGAGCGCGTGGAGCATGGCGCTCGAGCCCCACCCATCCGTGGGCTGCGCCTCGGGGCTCGTGCTCGCCTCCACGCTCGCCGGCGTGCCGTCCGGGAAGTACCAGAGATGACTCTCGCCTCCCGCGGTGAGTCGGTGGTAGCGCTCGAGGATGTCCACGCCGTAGGTCTCGCAGCCGTGCTCGAAGGCCGCGCGCGCCAGCTCGCCTCCCACGAGCGGCAGGATCCCCCCGTTCACGTAGGCCCCCCTGACGAGGCGTTCGTCGCCGAAGATCCCGTCGGGGAAGGGCGGGTCGATGGAAAACCACTCGGCGAAGGCCCCGGTCGCCGTGCGGCG
>JAUXCH010000754.1 GCA_030618975.1 Planctomycetia bacterium | reverse complement strand
TCCGCGGACCCCGAATTGCCGCGGCGCATCCGCCGGCTCTGGGAACGGTCACGGCGCCTGTGTCCCCTGGGCAGTCCCCGCGGCCTCCGGAAGTTCCGCTCGATCGAGGAAGCCAACCGGGAGCGGGACGAGTGGACGCGGCGCCGGGTTCGGGCTCTCCGCGAAGCCCGGTGACTCGCGCGCACCTCACGTAGGGAACCCAACGAGGATCGATCGCCGTCGCGGTCACCGCGACTGTCAGGTGCGGCGTCGCAACTCCTCGCGGCGTGCCTGGCACCGTATGTGGCTTATCCCTTGCGTTGTGCCTGGCACCGTACGTGGGCTATCCCTTGCGTTGTGCCTGGCACCGTACGTGGGTTATCGGTTGCGGAGGTCCACCTCGCGGAAGACGCCGTCCGGTATCTGGACGTCCAGGACCTCGTCGAACAGCACTTGGACGCCCTCGAAGAGTTGCACGCGGTGCTTGCCCGGCCGGAGGCCGCGGAGGGTGATCTCGTGTTCCTTGCGCTCCAGGATGCCGCGCAGGTAGGAGGGGCCCTCGACGGCCGTCGCCTGGAGGTTCAGCAGCCCGACCGCACCCCCTTGCCGGGGCCGCACGCGCAGGCGAACCGTGAGTCCCTCCTCGAGCCGCACCTCTCCCAGGTCCGTCCGGCCGTCGCCGAGGACGACGTGGGGCAGCACCTTGGGCGCGAAGGGTGGCACGTCGATCCAGACGGTGTACGTGCCCGGCGCGAAGCCCCCGAAGCGGGCCGCGCCGTCCACCAGCCGGATCTCCTGCTCGAGGGCGGGCTCCGCGTCGGGCCCTCCCGCGTAGAGCCGGATCTTCGGCGGCAGCGCGAGGGTGTCCGGCGTCAGGAGGGGCAGGGCGTCGGGATGGAGCCGGAAGCGGGCGATCCGGCGCTCGACCAGTCGGAGGATCACGCCCGCCGTGCGACCCGAAACCTGAACGGACTCGGAGCCCGGCGCGGGTGCGAGCGCGGGATGCGAGATCGTCAGCGTCTCGGTGCGATCCGGCACGACCCGGAGCTGGAAGGTGCCGTCCGGCCGGACGCGCAGGCCGTAGCCGGCCAGCTGATCGCGGCCACGCCTGGCGCTACCGTGCCTTCCCTCGAGCTGCAGCCGGGTACGCGTGGGGTCGTATCCGAGCGGTACTTCGACCCGCCCGTCGAGAAGCACGACGCGCGAGAGATCGAGCGTCACGACGGGCGCGGACGCTCCGAGCGTCACCTCGAAAGGCTCGGTGGCGAGCCCGCTCTTCACGTCGACGAAGCGGTGCCGCCCGGCGAGCAGACCGGTCCAGCGACGGGTCCGCGCCGCCCGGCCTGCCAGCCACCACGGTCGGCCCCCTCGGACCCAGACCGACGTCTCGGGATCGTAGCGCTGCAGCTCGATCTCCGTCCGACCATCCGGCGGCGGCACCGTGCGTAGCCAGGCCTCGCCGGCACGCTGGAGCTCGACGGCGTGCTCGAACGGATCCGGGCCGTCTCCGTCCCCGGTCTCGACCGGAACGTCGAACGAGAAGCCCGCGAACCCCGAAGCGGAGCCGCCGACCCGGACGGTCTCCCCCGCCTTCCAGGGGCGCACACGGAATCGGACCGCCCCGGCCTGCGCGCCGTCGGACTTCCAGAGGAGCCTCAGATTTCGGTAGCCGAGGCCCAGATCGGGGGGCAGGAGCGGCCGGTCCGCGAGGCGCAGGTGGAGCAGGATCTCGCGCGCGGGGGACACGACGAGCTCGAGGCGGGCGGGGCCCTGTCCGGGCCCCTGCCCGTGGACTTGCGTGACCGGGGAGAGGTTGCCCCAGGCCTCCGCCTCCCCGGCCGGGGGCAGGAGATAGAGCGCCAACGGATGGTCAGGCAGACCGTCGAAGGTCACCACCCCGGCAGCATCGGCCCCGTAGGGCCCGAAGACGGGCGAGAACTCCCCCACCTGGACGCGATAGCCGACCGCCGGCGCGCCTCCCGGATATCGAAGCGTCACGACGGCACGCCGCGGCTTCAGGAAGCGGATCACGCGTGAAGGAACGCCGCTCGCATCCAGGCTGAGGCTTGCGTGCGCGCCGTCGGGGAGGAAGGCGACTGCCTGGAACCTGGCGCCGGAGCTGACGTCGGCATGGAGCCGCCCCTCCTCGATCCGCGCCGCGGGCAGGTCGACGTCCGCCGCGTCGCCGTAGTCCGCCCGCAAGACGACGGGTGTGCCGTCGGCCGGACGCTTCACCTCGCCGTCCTCGATCGACCAGGACACCGGAACCGGGCGTGACAGGCGCAGCACCACCTCGGTCTGCCCGGGATCGAGGGGCCTGGGATGCTGGTGCGTGGAGCCACGGTGGACGATGCCCGCAGGACCGCTCGGCGCGTACCCCGGCGCACGCGCGGCCACCTGGAGCCGTGCCGACGTGTCCAGGCCCTCGATGACGACGCGGCCCTCCGCGTCCGTCGGCTCGATGCGCGGCTGGGGCTCGTAGCGCGAGCCCGAGCCGATCCCGCGCGTGAGCTCGTTCAGCTCGACCTGCGCACCCTCGATGGGCTCGCCCGTCGGACCGTCGAGCACGGTGACGTGGAGCGTCCGCGTGCCGGGCCGGAGGTCGAGCGCGACGATCCCTCCGGCGTCCGGAGAAAAGGCGACCGTGCTCCTCGCGCGGTCCGATCCCGTCGAGGCGGCGACGGCGTACCCGCCGGCCGGCAGCCCCGCGAACCGAACCCGTCCCTCGCGATCGGTTCGTATCTCCTCCATGCCGGACCAGCCGTGCTCCTGGATCGCGGCGAGCACCACCCGGGCCGCGGGCAC
>JAUXCH010000101.1 GCA_030618975.1 Planctomycetia bacterium | reverse complement strand
CGGGCACGAGCGCGACGGCGAGGCCCTGGACGAGGTCGACGGCTGCGAGATCCCGGCGGGCGTTCGAGAACGACTGCATGTGTCTTGCCGCTGCGTGTTCGAGGCCCCCTTCGAGGGGCCCTCCGATACGCGAACATGGCACGAACAGCGGACACGCCAGGGCGCCAGCAGGGCAGTCTCCCCTCCCCCCCAAAGGGGAGGCGAACGTTCGCCGCCCACCTCCCACTCCCCCCAAAGGGGGAGGCGAACGTTCGCCGCCCCCCGTGCTCCGTGAGGAGGACCCGACCGGATACCCGCGGAGAATCCGCTTCGGGACCTGACACGCGGGGCCCGCTTGGAGATGGCCCCGAGGCGTCAGGGGACGTCGAGGTCGAGGGTGCCCGCGTAGACCGGGCCGCCGGGGCCGTTCACCACGGCCTGCGCGAGGAGGACCGGCACGCGCTGCCTCGGCTTGCCCGCGAAGGCCGCCTTGCCGTTGATCTTCACCGTGAGGGTCTCGTCGAGATCCACGAGCGCCGTGTCGAGCCAGAGGCGCAGGCGCTTCACACCCCGGGTCTCGACCTCGATCACGTTCCCGTCCAGGACCTTCGCCCGGGCGAGGCCGGCCGGCAGGTCGTAGCCCAGCGCCTTGGGCCGGGCAGGCAGGTCTTTCTCGAGGATCTTCGGCGCCGCGCGAACCTCGAACTCCTCGTCGTCCCGCTTGACCAGGAAGATCCCCTCCTCCCCGTCGAGGTCGGCGAGGTACTCGCGGAGCAGCGCGAGCTCCTTCGCCGAGGGGATCTCCACCTCGCCCGCCATCAGGATCACGTCGCCGACCTCGAGGCCGGCGTCGGCAGCGGGCGTCCCTTCCTCGACGTCCTCGATCAGGATGCCGGGGCCCTCGAAGTCGACATCGAGGCGGAAGCCGAGGCGCGGCCGCCGGGTATCGGGAAGCGCGAGCTCCTCCGGCGCGTCGAGGCCCTCGGCGGCCGGCGCGTCCCCGGAAACCGCCAGGATCTCGAGCCAGCCGTTGCGACCCGCGCCATCGGCACGCGAGGTGCACCACGTGATCTCCTGCGGGCTCTTCTCGCGCGGGTGCGCCTCCCAGAACGCGTGGGCCGCTTCCCACCCGTCCTCGAGGAAGGCCGGCGAGTGACCGACCTGCGGCAGGTCGGTCCAGGTGAGGTCCAGGCCCCTCTCCTGCAGCTCCTCGAGGAAGGGCTTCATCGCCTCGGACGGGTAGAGCTGGTCCACGCCGCCGTTCACGCCGTAGACGGGACGGGCACCCAGGTTCGCGGTCCACGTCGGCCCGCCCATCGAGCGGGACACGAGGGGGTTGCCCATGAAGGCGAGGAAGCACGCGTACGGCTCCGGATCGTGGATCGCCAGGTGGTAGCAGCCGCTCGCGCCGTCGGAGAAGCCGGCGACGCAGACCCGGTCGGCGTCGACGCGGTAGCGCCGCTTCATGTCGGCAAGCGCGCCGCGTACGAGCGCCGCGCCGTTCGGCTCCCACCAGAAGGAACCGTTCTGCGTCGAGGGCGCGAGGACGAGGAAGCCCTTCTCCGCGGCCTCGTCGGCGAACATCCGGACGCCGTTCTCTCCGCCTCCGTCCTGGTCGCGCCCGACGCCGCCGTGGAGCCAGAGGAGGAGGGGCCACGCCTTCTCGGGGGTGTAGCCCTCGGGCGCGAAGGCGCAGATCGTGTGCGACACCCCGTCGGCGGTCTCTCGCTCCCACGTGACCATCTCCCCGGTGGTCTCGTCCGCAGACCACGACCACGCCCCGGGGAGGGCGGCGGCCACGGCGGCCGCGTCCGGTTTCGCCGCCGAGATCTCGAGCGCGAGCCGGAGCCTCTCCGGCCCGGCCTCCTCCCCGAGGAACGCCTCGAGGCGGTCCTCGAGGGTGGGGCCTTCGGCGTGCAGCGGAAGGGCGAGGAGACTGAGGACGGCGAGGCAGACGGCGAGACGGCGCATGGGACGCTCCTTCGAGGGGGGAGGATCATCCCATGGGGCAGCCCGCGGGTCACCCCAGCGCGGGCATGGATGCATTTCCGCGCCTCTCACCGCACGAGGTCGAGCGGGTCGGCAGGTCAAGACCCGGTCGAGTCGCCGGGGGCGCTCGGGAACGCCAGCCCGCGAATCCGTGGCGTCCTCGGCGGCCCGGAACGAGGAGCGACGAACGCGCGCGCCGAGGCGACGTCCCGCCTCGAGGACCGCGGACCCTCACCGAGTTCACCGGATCCCGAGAGGTCGCTACAGGAGCGTGATCTCCTGTCCGTCCTTCGTGTCCTTCACCTGGACGCCCCGCTCGAGCAGGACGTCGCGGAGGCGGTCCGACTCGGCCCACTCCTGCGCATCGCGCGCGGCCTGCCGCTGGTCCACCAGCGCCTGCTGCTCGGGCGTGAGCTGCCTCCGATCCGCACCGAGTCCGAGGCCGAGCACGTCGGAGGCGAGCCGGACGACCCGCAGCGCGCCCGCGGCGTCCTCGGGGGTCAGCGTCCCCGCCTCGGCGCGCCGGTTGGCCTCCCCCACCAGGCCGTGGATCGCGGCCATGGCGCCGCTGGTCTCCAGGTCGTTGTCCATCGCCCGGCGAAAAGCCGCCTCGGCATCTTGCCCGAAGTCGGACGGGGACGCGTCGCCGGCGTGCTTCACGAGCCGGCGCCACGCGTCGTCCAGGTTGCGGAGGGTGCGCGCGGCGGCGGCGACGCCGTCCCAGGAGAAGTCGATGGGCTTGCGGTAGTGCGCGGAGGCGACGAGGTAGCGGAACTCGCGCGCAGCCGAGGCCCCCCCGTGCGCGACGAGGTCCTCCGCCGTGTGGAAGTTGCCCAGGCTCTTCGCCATCTTCCCGCCGCCCACCCGCAGGTGCTGGCGGTGCATCCAGTAGCGGACGAAGGGGCGCTTCCCGGTGGCCGCCTCGCTCTGGGCGATCTCGTTCTCGTGGTGCGGAAAGCGAAGGTCCTCGCCGCCGAGGTGGATGTCGATCTGGTCGCCCAGGATCGCCGTCGACATCACCGAGCACTCGATGTGCCAGCCGGGGCGCCCCTTCACGACGCGCGGCGTGCCGTCGACCGTGAACGTGGGCTCCCAGAACACGTCGCCTTCGCTCGGGACCCAGCCCTTCCAGAGCGCGAAGTCGCCGACGTTCTCCTTCTCGTACTCGTCGGCCTTGACCCGGCCGCTCCCCCCGGCCCGGATGTCCGCCTGCGACAGGTTCGCAAGCTCCCCGTAGTGCTCGAACGAGGCGACGCGGTAGTAGATCGAGGCCGAGCCGTCCTCGTCGTCGACGAGATACGCGTGCCTCTTGTCGAGCAGGACCTGGATCATCGCGACCATGCCGTCGACGTGCTGCGTCGCCAGGGGAAAATCGTCGGCGTGCAGGCAGCCGAACGTGTCCAGCCCCTCGAAGAACACGCCGATCCACCGCTGCGTGAAGGTGGCCCGGTCCTCGCCCGCGGCCTGCGAGTCCCGAATGATCTTGTCCTCGACGTCCGTGATGTTCATCACGTAGTGGACACCGTAGCCCGACGCCCGGAGCCAACGCACGAGGACGTCCCAGGTGATGTTCGCCGACCAGTTCCCGATGTGGGCGTGGTTGTAGACGGTCGGACCGCAGGCGTAGACCGTGACGCGGTTCGGGTCGGCCGGCTCGAACGGCACGAGGCGGCGGGTCAGCGAGTCGTGGACCTTCAAGGACATGGTTCGCGAATGCTACCCCGGCTCCGGCCCCGGCTCCTCAATCCTCGTCGTCCTCGTCGTCGAGGTCGCGTCCCGTGTGCTCGCCAATCTCCGGCATCGGCGGCGCGGCTTCCCTCCGGTGGTCGAGCACGGCGCGCTGGAGCGCGAGCAGCACGTACTGGAACTTCTCCCGCGCGTCGTCGGGACGGCCGGGCCCGCCGAGGCGCTCGAAGAACGGCGTGAGGTTCCCCACGTCGAGCGGATCCAGCGCGAGGATCCCGGCCAGGTCGCGCCCCCGCGCCCAGTCGGCCACGACGTCGGCGCAGGCGTACATCGCCGGGTTGCACAGCCCGCAGGCCAGCCGGAGGTCCGTGACCCGGTCGTCGTCGCCCGTCAGCTGGATCTCCAGGACGTTCTTCCCGCCGCCTCGGCACCCCTCGACCGTGAAGCGGCCCGTGGGCTCGACGTCGAGCGGCCGGAAGTTCGGCGGCGCCTCGTCGCGGCCGCTCTGCGCGAAGATCCGCTCGGCGTAGTAGGTCCGGACGGCGGTGGAGACGGCCACGTCGTTCCTCCCGGTGGGCGCGCTACTCGTCGTCGAGGTGGTCGAGCGGGTTCTTCACCACCTGCTCCACCACGTCGCAGAGCACCTCGCACTCCGCCTCGGTGTTGTAGAGGTACACGGAAGCACGCAGGTTGTTGGACGCCGTTCCCGTCCGGTCGTGGCGCCGGTGCAGGTAGGCGTTCACGCAGAACATGCCCTTGCGGAGCATGAGGTTGTGCCGCTCGTCCGCCTCGCGCTCGATCGCGTTGACGATCGCGCCGACGCTCGACGCCATCGTCACGACGCCGCCCCGCTCTGCGGCGTCGCGGGGCCCCAGCAGCCAGAAGTGGTCGCACTCGAGGGGCTGCAGCCGCTCGGTGAGGTAGGCGTTGAGCGCGAGGTCGTGCGCCCGGACCTGATCGAGGCCAACCGTCTTGGTCACGTACTCGATCGCGGCGCGGGCGCCGAGCATGCCGGCGTAGTCCTGGAGCCCGCCCTCGAAGCGGCCGGGCGGCGCCTTGTACTCGACCGCGTCCACCCAGGTGTCCGCGACCGTGTCGCCGCCGACGATGAACGGCTCGAGCGCGTCGAGGTGCGCGCGGCGGCCGTAGAGGACGCCCATGCCCGAGGGACCGCACATCTTGTGGAAGGAGAACGCGAGGAAGTCCACGCCGAGCGCGCACACGTCGACCGGCCGGTGCGGCACGCTCTGGGCGGCGTCGAGGAGGAGCACGCCCCCGACCTCGTGGACCCGCCTCGCGAGCGCCCGGACGACGTCGTCGGACACCTGGGATCCGTCGAGGCTGCTCGCGTGGCTGACGGCCAGCACGCGGGTGCGCGGCCCGATCGCGGCGAGCGCCTTCGCCACGTCGAACCCACCGTCGTCGGCAAGGTCGAAGAAGCGCCGCACCACGAGCTCCGGGTCACCCGCCCGCTCCCGCAGCCGGCGCTGGACCTCGAGCCAGGGCACGAGGTTGCTGTTGTGCTCGCCCTCGCTCCCGAGCACCTCGTCGCCGGGCTCGAGCCTCAGACCCCGCGCCACGAGGTTGATCGCCTCCGTCGTGTTCCGGGTCCAGACGATCTCGGAGACGTCGGCCGCCCCGAGCAGGTCCCGGACCGCCTCCCGCGCGCGCTCCTCCTCCTCCCGCAGCTCCTCGCCGAACCAGGAGTGGAGGTGGCGTACCCCTTCCGCGCGGCCCCCGCCGCAGGTCGGAAACGCCTCGTAGTAGCGCGTGATCGCCTCGACGACGGGGCGCGGCCGGAGCGTGACGCAGGCGTTGTTCAGGTAGATGGGCGGCCGCCCGCGCCGGAGGCGCGCCAGCGCGGGAAAGTCGGCGCGGAAGCGCGAGAGATCGGGGGCCCCGGACGTCATGGGCAGCAGCATAGGGGAAGCGCGACGGCGCGGCGGCGCGGGCGCACGGGTGACCGGAGTATGCTGCTCGCATGGCCACGACCGCCCGCCTCCTCCTCGCCTGCGCCCTTCCGGCCCTCCTGGCGGCGACCCTGGGCGGCGGACGCGCCGCCGCGAAGCCCTCCCCCCCGCCCCGCGAGGTGGTGGTTCCCGTGGGCCTGCCCATCCAGCTCGACGGTTCCATGACGCCCGCCGAGTGGGAGGGCGCGGCCCAGGCCCCGGTCGGCACCGACGGGACGGTGCTGAAGATCAGCCAGTTCCGCGGGACGCTCCTCCTCGGCCTGCTCGCGAAGGAGGCCTGGCAGCCGCGTTCCCGCCTGTGGCTGATGTTCGTCGCCGACGACGACGCGGCGGGGCTCTACCAGGACGGCGCGCTGCGCCTCGACTTCGAGCCGCTCGAACACGACCGCGCGCACCTCATGGTCCTGAAGCAGAAGGGGCCGGTCGAGGTGCCGCTCGAGGACCAGGCGGTCGCACGCGCGTCGCAGAGGCCGGACGGCTTCTCCGTCGAGGTGGCGATCCGCCTCGAGGCGCTCGGCGTGACGCCCGCAGCCGCGGGCGCCGTGCGCTTCGCGCTGCTGTGGGCCCGCATGCCCCCGCAGTCGACCGTGACGTGGCCCGCGAGCCTGACGATCGACGCGCCGGTGGGTCAGCCCCCCCCCGACCTCGCGTCGAGCGCCCGCTGGGCACGCCTGACGGGCTGGCAGGACGCCGGCGGCCCCGGCGCCTTCTCGGCGAGCGACTGGCAGGCGATGCTCGACCACGACCGCGAGCTCGCGCGCCGCGGCCGCGACGCCCACGCCTTCGGCTACCGGATCGACGAGGAGCGCGCGACGCGCAAGGTCGACCGGGAGCAGGTGCCCCTGCTGGAAGGGAACCTGCGCTGGATCGCCGAGCGCGAGCCGCTCTCCGCGAACGACCTGCTGCTCCTCGCCCGCGGCTACCGCTTCCTCAACCGCAACGACGAGGCCCTCGCCGTGCTGGCCGGGCTCGACGTGGACCCGGCGTGGCGCGGCACCGCCCTGCTGCACTACCAGCGCGCCCTCACGCTGGAGTCGGCCGAGCGGTACGCCGAGGCCGCCGAGGCGTGGACGACCCTGGCGAGCCGAGGCACGCAGGCGGCCCGGCATCGCTACCAGGGGATGGCGGACCGGGCCCGCGAGCGCGAGGCCGAGCGTACGGTCGAAGCAGCCGCCCGTCAGGCGGACGAGGCGCGCCGCGACCTCCCGCTGGTCCTGCTCCGGACCGTACGCGGAAACATCGTCGTCCTCCTCCACGCGCCCGACGTGCCGAACGCCGTCCGGAACTTCCTCTCCCTCGTGGCGTTGCGAGAGCAGGGCCGCGGCTTCTACGACGGGACCCTCTTCCACCGCGTGATCGGCGACTACGTGGTCCAGGGCGGCGACCCCCTCAGCCGCGACGAGGGCTGCGAGGAAGCCGGCCCGTCCGACGGTCCGAGCACCGTGACGACGGAGATCAGCGAACGTCACGGCTACTGGCGCGGCGCCCTCTGCTTCGCCCGCGGCATCGCGCGCGTGAACGGATGCCAGTTCTTCCTGCTCGTGTCCCCGCGCCCGGAGCTGGCCGAGGAGGGCTACACCGTGTTCGGCCACGTCGTCTCGGGCATGGACGTCGTGGACCGCATCGAGCTCTGCGACGAGCTGATCGAAGCCCGGGTGCTCAGCGCCCCCCCGCGGCCCGAACCGGAGCCCGACGACCTGGAGAAGGAGGACGAGGAGTGAGGGGAGCCGCGGCGAGTTCCGAGGGCGTGCGTTACCACTGGAGGATGGCCGTGTACCGACTCCCGCGCCTGCTCCTCTTCTTCGCGCTGCTGGCCTGCGCCCTGTCGGCGCCCCCGGTCCGCGCCGACGCGGAGGACGACCTCGAGGATCTCCTGGACGAATGGGAGATCGTCGTCAGGCGGAAGGACGAGCGGGGATGGGAGGAGCAGCGCCGGGTCCTCGACAAGATCGCGGACGTCGGCACGAAACAGTCGAAGCACGCGCTGAAGAGGCTCCGCGACCAGTCGGGCCGCGGCGACTGGCGCCGCACGCGCCTGGTCCTCGCCGCGATGGCGAGGCACGCGTCCCCGAGGGAAGTGGACGGGCTCATTCGCTGGGTCGAGGTGGGCAAGGACGTGTTCCTCCTCGAGAGCCTGGGCGAGGTGCTGGCCCAGGTTCGCGCCCCCGCGACGATCCGGCACCTCTGCGGCAAGGGCCTCAAGAAGGCCACGCCGGTCGTGAAGGCGCAGATCGCACGGGCACTGGGCATGCGAGGCGACAAGGAAGCCGTGCCCGCGCTGCTCCTCCTGCTCAAGGAGAGGTTCGTCCGGGTGCGCGTGGAGGCCCTGGATGCGCTCGCGAAGCTCGAGGACGAACGCGCCGTCAGCCACGTGCTCGTCTTCCTGAAGGACAAGGACGACCGGGTGCGCGACGCCGCCGCGCGAACCCTCGGCCAGCTCGGCGACAAGCGTGTCGGCGAGGCCCTCGTGAAGGCGCTGCGCGACGAGTGCCCGCGCGTCGTGGAGTCGGCCGCGCTATCTCTAGGAGTGTTGAGAGACCCGGAGCGGATTCCCGACCTGATCGAGCGACTCCACGAGACGGCCGACATCAACGAGCGCGTGGCGCACGCCTGCGCAGTGGCGCTCGAGGAGATCACCGGCAAGGCCATCGGCCTCGATCCCGATCGATGGAGCGACTACTGGGAGGCGGTGAAGGACCGCCCCTTCGTACGCGTGGACCCGGAGCACGAGCCGCCGGAGGGTCGAACGGTACCGGCCAACCGCTACTACGGCTTCCCGATCTGCTCCAGTCGCGTCGTCTTCGTGCTCGACGTCAGCCGGAGCATGGGCTGGAACAAGCGGCTCGAGACCGCGCAGGCCGAGTTGACCAAGGTGATCGAGCACCTGTCCTGTTCGGCGAAGTTCAACATCGTGATCTTCAGCGACGGCGCGAACGCGTGGGAGCAGGAGCTCGAGCTCGCCGACGCCAGGGCGATCCGCAAGGCCACGAAGTTCGTGAGGAAGCAGAGGCCCCAGAACGGGACGAACACGTGGGCCGCCCTGCAGCTCGCCTTGAAGGACGAGGAGGCGGACACGATCTTCCTCCTCAGCGACGGCCAGCCGAGCGTGGGCGCCATCGTCGAGCCGGACCTCATCCTCGCCGAGATGCGCACGGTCAACCGCTACCGCCGCGTCCGCATCCACTGCGTGGCGCTGCTCACGGGCGCGGCGCCGTCGGGCTTCGCCGGCATGGAGGACATGGAGAAGGCCGAAGCGTTCATGCGCCGCCTGGCCGCCGACCACGACGGAAACTTCAAGGCCGTCAAGTGACGGATCAACACCCGGTACCAGTTTTCGGCATTGGGATGCTCAACCGCGGCGCCGCAGCCGCCTCGCGCCTCCTTGCCCCGGACGGGACCTGAGGCCGGGCACCTCCCACGCTCGTCGTCCCCGCGCGTCGGGATCGGTCGGGTCACCTGCGAGCAGCGCCTGATACCGCGTCGACCTCGAGGGATCAGGGACGCAGCTCCACGTCCGTCACCTCGCCTTCCCTGAGCGTCGCCTTGCCCACCGCGAGGGTCTCGTCGTCCTTGGAGGCCTCGATGCGATAGGCCCCCGGCGGGAGGCGCCGAGCAATGCGGCCCTGCTCGTCCGTCTCGTCCCACTCGCAGCGGTCGAAGTACGCGTCCTCGTCGTCCGCCTGCGAGAGATCGGCAGGCAGGATCTCCACCTCGGCTTCGACGACCGGCAGGCCCTCGGCGTCCAGCACGCGCACACGGAGCAGGCCTCCACGCGCCAGGACGATCCGGAGGTTCGTGGCCGCGACCGCTGCATCCGGGCCGACCTCCAGCGACCGGTCCAGGAACCCCTCGGCCACCACGTCGAGCCCGAACCCCGTGGGGCGCAGGTGCGCGAGCCGGAATCGTCCCTGGCCGTCCGTCTGCGTCGCACGCCACATGTGATCCGACGCGGTCACGAACGCGCCGGCCACCGGCGTCCCGTTCGCGTCCACGACCACGCCCCGGCAGGCGGCGCCGGCCGACAGCTGGATCTCTCCCAGGTCGACGGTGGTGTCCGTGTCGACATGGATCTCTCGCTCGTAGGGCGCGAAACCCCCGCCCTGGATGACGAGGCGCTGGGGAGGGATGTCCACGAAGAGTTCGAACCGACCGTGGTTCCACGACTCGTGAGTCCCCCCACCCGAGCCCGATGCAACGGAGACGAGCATCACCTCGAAGCACTCGGGCGGTGTCGAACCCGGCGGCAGCAGCAGGCGCCCCCTCACCCGGCCCATGCGGGCGCAGACCAGCCGCACGTCCTCGGCTGGCGCGTCGATCGGCTCCGTCGGCGCAGCGAAGAAACCGCGCCCGCCCGCCTCGAGCCGGTGCGGACCACGGTCGAGGGCCGCGAGCCGGAATCGCCCTTCCTCGTCCGTCTCCGCAAACGTCCGTCGCCCCCCGCCGTAGGGATCGGCGCGCACCTGGATGCCCGCCAGGGGACGCTCCTCGACGTCGACGACCACGCCCGAGATCGCCGCGCCGCGCTGGAGACGGATCTCGACCTTCGTCGTCTCGCCCTCCTCGAGAAGGACCCTCCGGGACGCGGCGAGGTACCCGCCGCGCCCCGCGCCGAGGAGGATCTCGCCGGCCGCGAGCCCGGACAGGAGGACCCGTCCGTTCGCGTCCGCCTCCCTTCTGGACGTCAAGAGGCTCCAGTCGAGGTCCGCGGAGTCCCCCACCAGGACCGCCACGCGCACGCCGGGCAGGGGGCGGCCCTGGGCGTCGCACACCGT
>JAUXCH010000336.1 GCA_030618975.1 Planctomycetia bacterium | reverse complement strand
CGTGCTTGGGAAGACGGTGAACGTCGCCGCGCGCCTCGGGCGGCGCGGCGTCACACTCTCGGCCGAGGCCTTCCGCTGCCTCTCCCCGGAAGGACGAACGCGCTTCGAGAAGCAGCAGCCGGCGGCTACGTACCGCTGGACAGGCCCCCGCTAGATCCTCTCGGCCGCTTGCGGCTGCTTCCGTGACTCGTTGCTACGAGACCGCGCTCGGCCGCACAGCCACGCCATCGCCAGGACGGCACCCACGGCCAGGACGACCCAGGCAAGCTGCAGCCCCCGGTTGCGGAAGAGCCAGCCCGCAACGAGGGTCACACCGGACGCGAGGAGCAGGAGTCGCGGCTTCTTTCGTCGAATCGCGAACACGAGCACGCACGCTCCGCCGATCAGGTAGACGCTCACGAGGGCGAGCTCGTGGCCCCAGATCTCCAGCAGGCCTCCTTCGGGGCTCCGAAAGCCGCCCTCGGGGACGTGCTGGGCGTTGATGATGTCGGAGGGGCGGAGCCACCCGATTTCCGTGGGTCTCAGCCGGATCCAGCCGGCCTGCCAGCGCCACTCGCCCTTGCCGGGGTAGTCGGTGCGTTGGCCGGCGCGGACACCGAAGTGGAGATGAGGGCGCAGGGGGTTCTCTCTGCTGCCGCCGTTCTCGTGGGAGTCTCCGAGGTAGGCGAGCAGGTCGCCTTTCCCGACCGGGCCCTTCCCTCTTCTCCAGCGACTCGGGCTCAGGTGTCCGTAGAGGGAGTAGAGGTTCGGCGTGGGATGGTCCACGATGACGAGCCAGCCGTAGCCTCCTGCGGTTCCGGAGAAGCTCACCTCGCCGTCGGCCATCGCGTAGACGGGGGTCCCGGGCGGGCCCGGATGGTCCTCCGCGGCGTGGTACTCCCTCCTGCCCTCCGGACCGCCCCAGGAGCAGAAGGCACAGGAGATCGGCGTCGGGTCGTCCGCCACGTCGTCGAGGGGAAAGCGGAAGGTGTGGCCCCCGTCGCGAGCGAACTCCTCCGCGCGGGAGAAATCGGCCGGGGGATGGTAGGGGTACGAGCCTGTCGGCGATTCGGATCCGCAGCCGACGAGCAACAGCCCGAGGGCGACGGAACAGATCGGCGCGCGCGGCTTCCACATGTTGCCCGGCCTCCTGGTCGGCCCCCATTGGATCAAGGTACGCACGGTACGCCCAGGTGACGACCGGCAATCGGTGGTGGATCTCGAGTGCGGGGAGAGCCCCGTCCATCCAGACGGGAGAGGCGTGGGGTCGGGCAACGTGTGGAGGTCGCCCGCGGCGGAACCCATCGTGCCTATCATGGTCGGCAACGCCGCCCGAGCGGCGTCGTCGATCGGGGGACGCCATGCGCACGCTCCTTCTCCTCCTGGCCGGTCTGGCCTGCGCGACGCCCGCGTGGGCCGCGGACTACGTCGTCCTCGAGTCGGTCGGGGACCGACCCGAGTTCCGCCCGGCGGTCGATCGCCTCGCGAAGATCCACGACGCGCCGATCATCTCGTTCGACCCGGCCGACCTCGCCCCGCTGGCGACAGAGATCCGCCGTCACCGTCCCGCCTACGTCGCGCTCGTCATGGCGCCCGAGGACGTGGAGCTCGACTTCCAGCGTCGCTTCCTCCAGATGGCGACCGAGATCGACGACGATCCCTTCGTCGACTTCGCCTACGGATACGTGACCGGGCTGACGGGCGAGGACGCGCTCGCCCTCGTCGAGGCGGGGGTCCGGGCGCACGCGAAGCCGCGTCCGTTCCTCCACGGCGTGCTCTCGGGCGGAGGGCGCACCTCGTTCGAGGGCCAGGGGTCCTACCGTCTCCGGACGGTCGAGCTTCCGATGGTGCGGGGCGTCGTGAAGGGGCAGGGCCGGGAGCACGACCGGGACTTCGTCAAGGGGTTCCTTCCAAAGCTCACCGCGTGCGGCGTGGTGGAGTTCGTGGGGCACGGCATGCCGAGCTACATCGTCGGGGGGCCCGATTGGAAGGACCTCGCCGACCTGGAACTCGACGCCGCCGTCGTCCTCAGTGTTCCGTGCTTCACCGGCGTGACGCACGTGTGGTACCAGGAGGACTTCCGCGCGGGGGTGTTGAAGCGGAAGACGGTACCTCTCGAGGAGAGCGTCGCGCTCCGCGTGATCGCCGCCGGTCCAAGCGGCTTCACGGCCTACCTCTGCGGGCGTCCGGCGGGCCCCGAGCTCTACACGGACCTCGTCCGCCTCGTGGTGGACGGGATGACGCTCGGCGACGCGCGTCGCCGCGACTACGACAAGACCGTCCTCGGGTTCCTCGGCTTCGGCGAGGAACGCTTGGTGCTGCCGCCCCGGCAGGACGGACAGCCCATTCGAAGCCCCCGCGACAGCGTGCGCGACATCATGGTCGAAGGCGCGGCAGGCGGCATCCTCTACGGCGATCCCGCGGTGCGGCCCTTCGAGCCGCGGAAGGACGAGGATCCCCTCGAGGTCCATGCCGAGCGCGAGGGCGGCGGCCTGGCGATTCGTCTCGCGTGTCCGCGCAGTCGGTTCTGGTCCCTCTGCGGCGACCAGACCGCCCGCTTCGACGGGTCGATGGCGCTCCGCGCCTACGCCCGCGTGCCGCTCGACGACCTCGCCGTCGGCGGCGTCGTCGTCGCGTCCTGCCGCCTCGGCCCGCGCGACGCCGACCACCGGCTGATCTGGGCCGTCGAGGACGACCGGGGCCAGCGGTATCTGCACGTCAAACTGATGTTCTCGCGCAAGGAGGCAAAGGAGTCCGGCGACCTCGCGGCACGCATCGTCGTGCAGCCGACCGACGGCGAGGGCCTGACCCGGGGCGGCGAGACCGTCGAGCCGAAGCGGCAGGCCCGCGGTGGCGGAACCGCGGCCCCCCGGCGCGATCTCTCCCAGACGAAGGTCGATCCGGTCCTCGAGGAGGCCGCCCGCCGGTACGAGGTGCCGCGCGACGCCCTCGAAGCGGCGCTGCGTGCGACGGCGGCCACGCTCGGCAAGGGCGACGTTCCGGAGCGCAAGGCCCTCGACGACCTGGCGAAGTTCGAGGGCATCGGCTTCCGCGCCGTCTGCGCGTTGCTCACGGTCGGCCATCACCACTACCGCACGACGGAGCTTCTGCGGGTCACCTACCAGCCCGGAGACGAGAAGCTCCTGCTCGACCTGGCCGAGGAGGACCTCCCCGGCTGGGGGAGCTGGGGCGTGCTCGAGGGCCTCGGCGTCACGAAGTCGAAGAAGGCCCGGAAGTACCTCTTGGGTCGCCTCGCGCGCGAGACAGACTCGGGTCTGTTCATGTCGACCGCGCAAGGTCTTGCCCACCTGGGCGAGCGAGAGGCCGTGCCCACGGTCGCCGCGCGGTTGCTCGCGTTCGACCCGCAGTGGGGAGGCGTCCAGCGGCACCTCGTCGTCGTCCTCGGACGGATCGGCGGCCCCGAGGCCTGCACGGCGCTCGAGCGCTACGCCGCCGACGAGCGCGCGAAGCACGCCGAGATGGCCCGGCGGTTCCTGGAGCAGCTGAAGTAGCAGGCACGTCCCGGTTGCGGAGCGACTACTACGTAGGATCTCAGCGCCCGGTTCGAACGCATCGCGGCAGGCGATGCACCCCGCTGTGTGTCGTGACCCTCGAGACGACTTCTCGCCAGGCGGGGTACCGAGCAGGACACCAGAATCGAGGGTGACGAGAACTCGTCAGAAGCATGCAGAGTGTCCTGGTCTGCAGCGCGGCATGAATGGCGGCCACCGTCGACCAACCACCTCCTCGACCGGGGCGCCGCGATGTAGGATTCGGTGATGGTGCGCTGTCTTTCCCTTGCCTGCGTCATCGTCGCGGTGGGTTGCATCGCGGCGTCCGCGTCACCGGATCCGCCGAAGCGTGCCGCGATCGACGCGCTGCCGAAGGGCGCAGTCGTTCGCCTCGGCACGCTCCGCGCGACGGTCCGCACCGGCGGCGGCTGGCTCGCGCTGTCTCCGGATGGATCGACCGTAGCCGCGAGTCGATCGAACGAACGCGTGGACGTCTTCGACGTGGAGACCGGTGACAGACTGGCGATCGTCGAGATGAGCGGGCTCCCGGCGGGGTTCAGTCGAGACGGGACGCGCGTTGCCGTCACGGGGCGTGGTGGCACGCGCTTCTTCGAGACCGCGACCGGCAAGGAGCTGACGTCGCGGCAGCCGGACCTCGAGAAACTCGTCGCCGGTCGTCGTCAGTGGCGGGTCCCCGAGCTGGAGGAGCCGAGCGGAGGCTCGGGCCGCGGCCCGGCGAAGTTCACGATCGTCGTCTCCGACTCCCTGACAGGCCGACAGGTCAGGACGGTCGAGGGGAAGTGGTACCAGCGCCCCATCGTCGATCTGTCGCCGGATGGGCGGCTTCTCGCGGTCATCGACGCGCGCGGCCTGACGGTGTTCGACGTGGAGACCGGCGAGCGGCGTGTCGAGAAGCAGATGAAGCCCTGGAGCCAACCCCGGAACCTCCGCTTCTCGCCCGACGGAAGCGTCCTGGCCTGTGCCGACGGCAACGGCACGACACGCATCGTCGCCTCCGCCACGGGGGACGAACAACGGCCGCCGCTGGCGTCGGGCCCGACCGGCGGACAAGGCGTTCTCGCGTTCTCTCCGGACGGACGCATCCTCGTGCAGTCCACGGACTTCTTCGTGCTGCAAGCCATCAACATCGAGACGGGCGCGGTCCTGTGGAACCTGCCACCGCTCGGCGGCGAGGCGCTCGATGTGGTCTTCTCCGAGGACGGCAAGACACTGGTGACGTGCGACTTCGACGGCAGGATCCGATTCTGGGACGTCGCCTCCGCCCGCGAACTGCACAAGCGGGGTGGCCACCAAGGCCGCATCTACTCCGTCGCGTGCTCTCCCGTCAGCGATGTCGTCGCGACCGCCGGGCGCGACCGCACGGTCCGCCTCTGGGACTTGGCGACGGGGAAGGAGCTGCGCACGATTCGCCTGCCACCGCCTACGGCCGGACTGGAACTGCGCGAAACGGCGGACGGTGGAAAGGTCGCGGCGGTCGCGTGGTCACCGAAAGGGGACCGACTCGCCGTCGCGGGCGAGTCCGTGCGGTTGCTCGATCCGACGACGGGCGCAGAGGCGTGGGCCATCCAGACACCGGAACGGGCCGGTGCGTCGAGCGTGGCCTTCTCCGCGGACGGCAAGTTGCTCGCCGCGAGCGGCATCGCACCGGAAGTTCGTCCTTGCGAGAAGCCGACCGTGCGCGTGTGGGATCTCGCGAGCGGGTCCTTGCGACTCGAAATCCCCAGTGCGTGGATGTCGTTTGTCGCCTTCTCCCCGGACGGGACGGGCCTCGCGTCGTCCTCGTCCGACGTCGTCCGGTTCCACGACTCCGAGACCGGCACGATCCAGCGGACGATCGGCGGTGCTCGCGGCGGCGTCTACGCTCTGGCGTTCTCGCCCGACGGCAGCACGCTCGCTTCGGGTGAGGATGGGCGGCTTCGCGTGTTCGACGCGCATACGGGAAACGAGCGGTGGCGCGGCACCTACGGTTCCCCGGTCGCGTGGTCTCCCGACGAAGGCACGATCGCCTGCTGCGGTCCGGTACGGCCCGCGGCGATCGTGCTTCTCGACGCAGCGACCGGTGCCGTGCGTCACCAGTTCGATCAACCCGAGAGCAGCGTCATGTGCCTGGCGTTCTCCCGGGACGGCCGACGGCTCGTGTCCGGAAACATGGACGGAACCGCCATCGTTTGGGATCTCGATCAGGTACCTGCCGCGCCTCGGTGAGGCGGTGCCACCGACGGTAGCGGCCCAGCCGTCTGGACAGATGCGTTCGTGGCCACGGGCACGTCGTATCGTACATGCCAAGGGCTCTGCAGAGTGTCGTGGCACGCAACTCGGCCGGCCGGACGACCTCCAGAGTCCGGCGTGACGCCCTGGTCTAGCGGCGCTTGGGCACCACGCGAGGAGAGCCTGGCCTCGTCCACCAGGGGGGGTGACGTTCTTCCTGTAGATTCCCTCCCATGCCGGAAGGCGGGATCCTCGACGCAGAAGCGGCCCCCGCCTCCATCTTGG
>JAUXCH010000585.1 GCA_030618975.1 Planctomycetia bacterium | reverse complement strand
GATGACCCGGGAGGCCTTCGACCTCTCGGAGCGCTTCCACATCCCCGTCGTGTTGCGTCTCGTCACGCGGCTCTGCCACAGCCGGGCAGCCGTCACGCCCCGGGCCGCCCAGGCCGAGAATCCGCTCTGCAAGGCCGTGTCGCCCGCCTCGTGGATCCTGCTGCCCGTCAACGCCCGGCGCCTCTGGAAGGAACTCCTGGCCCTGCAGCCCGAGCTCCTGGCCTGGTCGGAGGCGTGCGCCTGGAACCGTTACGAGCCCGGCGAGGACGACGACGGCGGCCTGGGCGTCATCACGACCGGCCTCGCCCGCAACTACTACCTCGAGAACGTCGCCGAGCTCGAGAAGCGGCCTGCGCACCTCCACATCGGGGCCTACCCCGTGCCCGTCGAGAAGGTGCGGAAGCTCGCCGCTCGGGTCGATCGCCTCCTCGTCCTCGAGGAGGGCTACCCGTGGTTCGAGCGGTCCCTCCGGGGCATCCTGCCGACACCCCTCGAGATCCGCGGCAAGCTCGACGGCACCCTCCCGCTCGACGGCGCGCTGACCCCCGACACCGTGCGCCACGCGCTCGAGCTCGGCGCCCACGAGGCGGTGCGCCTCGAGGGCTTCGAGCTGCCGCCACGGCCGCCCCAGCTCTGCCAGGGTTGTTCGCACCGCGACGCGTTCGACGCGCTGAACACGGTGCTCGGGGAGTTCGAGACGTCCGTCGTCATGTCCGACATCGGGTGCTACAGCCTCGGCGCACTGCCGCCCTACCAGGCCATCGAGTCGTGCGTGTGCATGGGCGCCTCCGTCGGCATGGCGAAGGGCGCGGCCGACGCCGGGATGCGTCCCGCGCTGGCCGTGATCGGGGACAGCACCTTCCTTCACTCGGGCGTCACGCCGCTCATGGACGCGGTCGCCGACGACACGCCGATGACCCTCCTCATCCTCGACAACGGGACCGTCGGCATGACCGGCCAACAGCCCACCGTGCTGTCGTCGTCGCGCCTGGAGCCTCTTGTCCGGGGCCTGGGGGTCGATCCCGACCACCTCCGCGTGGTCGAGCTCCATCCGAAGAAGAAGGCCGAGGTCGCGGACGTGATCCGCCAGGAAATTGCGCACGAGGGCTTGTCGGTCATCATCGGCGTCCGCGAGTGCATCCAGAGCGCCCGGAAGAGCAAGTCGAAGAGCAAGTCGAAGAGCGACACCTCGTCCTGAGCCGGAAAGCAGGGGCAGCACCATGAAGCAGGACATCGTTCTCGCCGGCGTCGGGGGCCAGGGGGTCCTGTCCCTCGCCGCGCTGATCGCCGCAGCCGCCCGCGACGACGGCCTGCACGTGAAACAGGGCGAGGTGCACGGCATGGCGCAACGCGGCGGTGCGGTGCACGCAAACCTCCGGATCGCCGACGCGCCGATCCACTCGGACTTGATCGGGAACGGCTCCGCCGAGATGATCCTCAGCATGGAGCCGCTGGAGAGCCTGCGCTACCTCGACTACCTGGCGCCCGAGGGCACCCTGGTCACGTCGACCGATCCCGTCCGCAACATGGACCCGTACCCGGACCTGGACGAGCTGCTGGCCCACATCCGACACCTGCCCCGTGCCCTGCTGGTCGACACGGCGGGGCTGGCGCGCGAGGCCGGACTCCCGAAAGCGAGCAACGTCGTGATGGTGGGGGCGGCCTCGACCCTCCTGCCCATCCGCCCCGAGCTCGTGGAGATCTGGATCCGCAAGGGATTCGAACGGAAGGGCGAGCGCATCGTCGACGCGAACCTCAGGGCATTCCGGCTCGGCCGGGAAGCGGGGTCATGGGCGGCGACCTAGGCGAGGCCCTGCCCCCGATCCTCGCGGCCGCCCGCGCCGAGGGCCGCACGCACCTGCTCGAGACCGAGGGGTTCGAGCTCGTCCGGCAGCTGGGCATCCGGACGCCTGCCTGGCGTCCGGTGCGGGACGCGGCCGAGGCCCGTGCGCTCGACCTCTCGCCCTTCCCCGGCGAGCGCGTCGTCCTGAAGGCCGTGTCGCCTTGGATCCAGCACAAGAGCGATGTCGGTGCCGTACGGTTCCTCGAGAAGACGAACGAGGCCGTGGCGGAGGCGGTCGCGGCGATGGGCAGGGCGCTCGCCGACGTGGATCTCGTCGGATTCACGGTCAACGAGTTCGTGCCCCACGACCCGTCGCTCGGCGGCCAACTGCTGCTGGGCATGCGCTGGACGGAGGAGTTCGGGCCCGTCGTGACGTTCGGGCCGGGCGGCGTGCACGCCGAGTTCCTCGCCCGGAACCTGAGGCCCGGACGCGACACGGTGATCCTGTCGCCGCTGTTCGCCTCCGGCGACCGCATCGACGCCGCGCTCGATGCGGCCGCGATCACACCGGCCGCCACGGGGCGGCTGCGCGGCCAGACGAGCCGGGTCAGTCTGGCGGACCTGCGGGGGCTGTTGCAGCGATTCCTCGCCCTCGCCGAGAGTGCCATGCCGGAGGGCATCGCCGAGTTCGAGGTGAATCCGCTCGTCTGGACCGCCGACGGACCGGTCGCGCTGGACGCCCTCGTGCGCCTGGCGACGCCGGTCGCCGAGCCTTTGCCGCCCCGTCCCCTGGCGAAGGTCGATCGGCTGCTGGTGCCACGCTCCATCGGCATCGTCGGCGTGTCGCGCGACCAGGGCCCTGGTCGCCAGATCCTGAAGAACATCCTCCGCGGTGGATTCCCGCGCGAGGACGTGGTCGTCGTCAAGCCGGGCCTCGAGGAGATCGAGGGGTGCCGATGCGTGCCGGACGTGGCGTCCCTGCCGCAGAAGGTCGACCTCTTCGTCGTGTGCGTGGACGCCTCGCAGGTTCCCGACGTCGTAGAGACGCTGGTCGACAAGAGCCTCGCGGAGAGCGTGATCCTCATCGCAGGCGGCCTCGGAGAGCGCCACGGCACGGAGATCCACATGGAGCGCGTCCAGGGCGCCGTACGCCGGGCGCGCGAGGCCGAAGACGGCGGGCTCGTGCTGAACGGCGGGAACTGCCTGGGCGTGAGGTCGCTGCCGGGTCGGTACGACACGCTGTTCATCCCGGAACACAAGCTCTCCTACCCGTCCACGTCGGCGACGCCGCTGGCGGTGGTCTCGCAGAGCGGCGCCTTCGCCGTCGCCCGGGCGAGCAAGCTCTCCTGCCTCAATCCCCGCTATCTCGTCACGTTGGGAAACCAACTGGACCTGACGGTGGGGGACTACCTCCACGCCTTGAAGGACGACTCCGACATCGACGTCTTCGCCTGCTATGTGGAGGGCTTCCGGCCCCGCGACGGAGCGCGATGGCTCGAGGCAGCCGCCGAGATCGCGGCGGCTGGGCGTCCCGTGGTTCTCTACCGCGCCGGCCGGACGCCCGCTGGGCAGATGGCCACGGCCTCGCACACGGCGTCGATTGCGGGCGACTACGCCGTGACGCGCGCGTTGGCGGAAGCGGCCGGTGCGCTGGTCGCCGACTCGCTCGAGGACTTCGACGATCTCGTCCGCCTCTGCTGCCTGCTTTCGAAGAAGGAGGTGGCGGGGCTCGGGCTCGGGGCCCTCTCGAACGCCGGGTTCGAGTGCGTCGCCATGGCCGACAACCTGGGGCCCTTCCGCCTGCCTGCCTTCGCCGATTCGACTAGGGGCCGGCTCGCCGCCCTCCTCGAGGAGGCGCGCGTCCACGACATCGTGGGCGTGAAGAACATGCTCGATCTCACCCCGATCGTGGAGGACGCGGCGTACGAGGAAGCCGTCGAATGCGTGCTCTCCGACCCCGGCGTGGACGTGGGTGTGATCGGCTGCGTTCCGATGACCGTCGCCCTCGACACCGCGCCCGCCGGCGAGGGCCACGACGAGGACCCGCGCCACGAGGACTCGATCGTGATGCGCATGGCCCGTCTGCACGCCGCCTCCACGAAGTCCTGGGTGGCGGTCGTCGACGCCGGACCGCT
>JAUXCH010000117.1 GCA_030618975.1 Planctomycetia bacterium | reverse complement strand
GTGGGGCGCTCCCGCTCCCCCCCGCCCGGACCCGAGCCGGTCGATCCCACGGCGAGGAACAGGCACTTCAGGTAGCGGCTCTCGGGCACGATGGCGGACACCGGGTGGTCGGGCCCCGCGCCGCCCTCGTGGAGGATCCGCACGTCGCGGCGCGTGTCGAGGGCGGCGTCCTTCACGACGTCGAGGAAGGCCTTCACCCCGACCAGCCCGCTGCACGAGTTGGTGACCAGGATCCCCCCGGGCTTCACGGCGAGCAGCGCCAGGCGGTTCAGGTCGCGGTAGCGGCCGATTGCCACCCCGAGCCCCGACCGGTCACGGGCCCACTTCGGCGGATCGACGACGATCACCTCGGGACGCTCC
Organism: Planctomycetia bacterium; assembly: GCA_030618975.1. GTDB lineage: Bacteria > Planctomycetota > PLA2 > PLA2 > JAEUHO01 > JAUXCH01. The sequence goes on along the minus strand of JAUXCH010000117.1, from coordinate 9,545 downwards.
TCCTCCGGCCCCGCTCCGTAGGCCCGGAGCGCGTCGAAGACGTCGCCGTGCTGGAAGTCGACCTCGAGGCCGTTGAGGCGGGCGTTCTTCTCGGCGCGATCGATCGCGACCTCGTCGAGGTCCATCGCACGCACCGACGCCGCTCCGGCCTTCGCCGCCGCGAGCGCGAACCCGCCGGTGTACGTCATGCCGTCGAACACCGTCCGCCCCTTCGCCATCCGGGCCAGACGCAACCGGTTGTCGCGCTGGTCGAGGAAGAAGCCGGTCTTGTGACCTGCAGCGGGATCCACGGTGAGCCGCAGGCCGTCCTCCTCGATCTCGATCTCCCCGTGCGGTCTCGGCTCCGGCACGAAGAGGCCCTCGTGCGTGGCGGCCTTGGGGTCGGCCCGCACCACGATGTCCTCGAGCCCCGCCTCCTCGGCGAGCACGGTCTTCAGCTCCTCGAGACGCCGCTGCCAACCGAGGCTGAACAATGCGACGCTGCCCGTCGTGCCGTAGCGGTCGACGATGAGCCCGGAGAGCCCGTCGCCCTCCGCGTGCACGACGCGCCACGCGTTCGTTCGCTCGGGGAGGCGGAGGACGTCGCGGCGGAGCGAGGCGGCCGTCCGCACGCGCTCGCGAAGCCACGCCTCGTCGGGAACGACGTCGGGGTCGTAGGAGAGGACGCGAAGCGAGATCAACGAACGCCCGTGCCAGAACCCGAACCCGCAGGGGCGGCCCTCGCGCGTCGTGATCTGCACGAGATCGCCGTCGCGCACGCCCTTGTCCGGGCCGAAGACGCGCTTCGAGTAGACGTGGGGATGCACGGGCGGGCCGCCGCGCAGCCGGACCTTCGGAATCGCGCTCACGAGTCGTCTCCCAGGCCGAGGGATGCCTCGGCGAACGCCAGATTGCGCTCGAGCTGCCGCGCGTTGGGCCGGGAACGCGGTTCGGGGGCCAGCGCCTCGAGCAGGGCGGCCTCGAGCGGCGGCGGCAGGTCCACGCCGAGGTCCCGGGGCCGGGTCGCGGGCGCGGCGGCCTGCGCGAGGGCCTCGAGCACGTCCTGCCCGGTCGCCGGGGGGCGCCCCGTGAACAGGGCGTAGCCCACGGCGGCCAGTCCGTACACGTCGACGGCCGGCGTCAGCGGCGCCTGCCCCCCGAGGATCGCCTCGGGCGCGAGGTAGCCGGGAGTGCCCACGACCCCGGGGCCCTGGGCGCGCGTGGCCTCGACGAGCAGGGCCTGCCCCGGGTCGATCAGCACGGCGTGCCCCGTCGGGGTCACGACCACGTTCGCCGGCGAGACGTCGCGGTGGATCGCGCCGCGAGCGTGGAGCCACGTGATGCCCGACGCGAGGTCGCGCAACAGGCGCAGCGCGACGGCGGGAGAGAGCGCCCCCTCCTCGGCGAGGCGGTCCCGGAGGCAGGTCCCCTCCACCCACGCCGTGGCCGACCAGCGCACGGGGCCGTCCTCGCCGGGCGCGAGCCCCCCGTCGACGACGGGTACGAGCGCGGGATGGGGTGCGCCGGAGAGCGCGGTGAGGAGACCCAGGTGGTCGTCCCCGGCCTGGGGCGAGCGCACCGGTCCCAGCACCTTCACGAGCAGGCGCCGCACGGAGCCCTCCTCGCGGACCAGCCGGCACCGCGCCCGGTCGCGCCCGCCCAGCGCCTGGCCGGGGCCGTAGCGCCCCGGACCGTGCCGCTCGTCGCGGAAGGCGGGGTGCGCCATCCACGCCGCGGCCAACGAGGCACCCGGCGGCACGTAGGCTTCGCCGAGGCGATTCTCGAAGACGAGCGTCGTCGCGTCTCCGAGCTCGGGCTCCACGAGACGAACCTCGTCCCCGTGCCTCAGGGCCATCAGCGGCACGCGCTTCCCGTTGACGTACACCGTCTCGCCGGCATTACCGCCCAGGAAGTACTCCCCGCTCCTCAGGTGGATGCGTGCGTGCAAGGGCGCGGCGCGCTCGTCCTCCACGCGCAGATCGACGTCGACGCCGCGCCCGAGGCGGAGCTCGCCGTGGACGATCGGGACCCGGCGCGGACGCCGTCCCTGCACCAGCATGGCCACGGGCATCGGTTGCAGACCCTCCGTCCGCCGCCGCCAGCTACGGCCGGCTCCAGTACACGAGGAGGCACCCCGCGGCGTCCACCGGGTCCCCGTCCTTCAAGGGCCTGGCTTCGAGGACCGGCACGCCGCCCAGCGTGGTGCCGTTCGTGGACCCGAGATCCACGATCTCGTGGCCGTCAGCGGTAGCCCGTATCTCGCAGTGGCGCCTCGACGCCCGCGGCGCGTCGACGAAGAGGTCGCAGACCGAGGTTCGGCCCACGACGAAGGACTCCCCCGGCCTGAGGTCGACCAGCCAGGTCCTCTCCCGGTCCTTGACGACGAGCTTCGGCACGTGGCTCTCCTCGTGGCATTCTGCCCCGTCCGTCCACGGACGGGTCTTCCTTCCCAGGCGTCCGGCCATGCGGCCCGTAGGATGCCCGGCATGAGTGACTGTCGCCCGCTGGTCTGGGTGAATGTCGTCGGGCTGACGCCGCGGCTCCTCGCCCACGCGCCCCGCCTGCGGGAACTCGGGGCCCGGGGCGCGAATCGGCCGCTCGAAGGCGTCCTCCCGGCCGTCACGTGCACCGCCCAGGCCTCGGCGCTCACGGGTCTCTCCCCGGCCGGCCACGGCATCGTCGGAAACGGCTGGCTGCACAGGGATACCGGCGAGATCCGGTTCTGGCTCCAGTCCAACGCCTTGATCCAGGGCGAGACCGTCTTCGCCGAGGCGCGACGCCTGGCGAGGGCCCAGGGCAAGGCCTTCACGGCGGCGAGGCTCTTCTGGTGGTTCAACCAGGGCGCGCCCGCGGACCTCTCGGTCACGCCGAAGCCCTTCTACGGCTCCGACGGCTCGAAGGTCTTCGGCGTCCACGGCCACCCCCCGACGCTGGCCGCCGAGTTGGAGCGGGAGTGCGGTCCGTTTCCCTTCCACGCCTTCTGGGGCCCGCGGGCCGGCCTCGCCTCCACGGACTGGATCGCAAGGACCTCGGCGCACCTGATCCGCACGCGCCGCCCCACCTTCACGACGGTCTATCTCCCCCATCTCGACTACGACCTGCAACGCCTCGGGCCCGACCACCCGGGGACGCCGGCGCGCGTGGGCGAGGTCGACGCCGCCGCGGGCCGCGTGCTCGACGCGGCCGACGAGATCGGCGCGGAGGTCGTCGCGTTCTCCGAATACGGCATCCAGCCGGTGACCCGCTCCGTACGCCCCAACCGGATCCTCCGCCGCGACCGGCTCCTCGCCGTGCGCGACGGGCCCTTCGGGGAGACGATCGACGTGTACGAGAGCCCGGCCGTCGCCGTCTGCGACCACCAGGTGGCGCACGTCTACACGCAAGACGACGCCACCCGGATTCGGGCGCGCGAGCTCTTCGAGCAGGAGAGCGGCGTCGCCCGCGTGCTCGAGGGCGAGGCGCGCGCGGAGGCGGGTCTCGACCACGAACGCGCCGGCGACCTCGTGCTCCTGGCCCCGCCCGACGGCTGGTTCGCCTACCCCTACTGGCTCGACGAGCGCCGCGCACCCGACTTCGCCCGCACCGTCGACATCCACCGAAAGCCCGGCTACGACCCCCTGGAGCTCTTCGTGAGCCCGCGGATCCGGTTCCCGAAGCTGAAGGTCGCGCGCCTGCTGCTGAGGAAGAAGCTCGGATTCCGCTACCGGATGGACGTGATCCCCCTCGATCCGACGCTCGTGAAGGGCAGCCACGGGGTGCCGCCGGCCGACGCAGAGGACGGCCCCGTGCTCGTGTCCGGCGACGAGGCGGCGGGCGTGAGATCGCTCAGGGACCTGAAACTCCACGCCCTGGAGCGGATGGGGCTGGCCTGAGACGCGGGCCCGTGGACCTTCCTTCTTGCCTCGGAGAGACGGTACGCCGATACTGGTTCCCAACAAGGCCCCTTGGGGAGGCGGCTGCGATGATCGTACGGTGCGGTTCCTGCCAGCAGAGGATGACCATCGGCCCGGAGCTGGTGGGCCAGAGGGTGTGCTGTCCCAACTGTGGTGTGACAGTGCGCGTGCCGGGTGCCGCCGCTCCAGTCGCCGTGTCGCCGGTGGCCGCGTCGCCGGTGGCCGTGTCGCCGGTGATCCCTGCGGCACCTCCCCGCGTCGTGGTGCCGCCCGGTCGGGAGTCAGCGCTCGTCCACCGCTGCCCCCGGTGCGGAGCGGACGTGGAACACGGAAACACCCTGTGCCCGCACTGCGGGGTCAACATCAAGCGCGCGCGCAGGAGGTCGCGGCACCTCCGCTGACCCGCACTCCTCGCTAACAGCCACTCCTCGCTGACAGCCACGCCTTGCCAACAGCCACGCCTCGCTGACAGTCACTCCGCGCCGACAGCGGCTGCGGCGCGCCGCGCGGAGGGCCCGCCCGATGGGCGGCAAGGACGTAGGCCCGTCGCACAGGCCGTGGGCGCGGGCGTACGATCCGGGCTCCGGAGGTGTGCGTGCCATGTGGATCCGATCCGTCGCCCCGTCGACCCTCGCGCTCGTCGGTCTGCTGTTCGTCGGCGCAGCTGGAGCCGGGGAGGATCGCGAGTCGGAGGCGCTCGTCCGGCGACTTCGCGAGACGAAGGTAACCTCGAGGGTGGAGAACGCGGCGTTCGCGAAGGTCGTGGACCTCCTCCGCGTGCAGACGGGGCTCAACATCGTGATCGATCCCCGGATCGCGAGCCACATCGGCGAGATCCCCGTCACGAATCTGATCGTGGACGACATCGAGCTCGAGACCGTCTTGAACCTCCTGCAAGGCGTGGCGGGCGAGTACGTCGTCTGGACCCTGCGGGGCGACGTGGTCTTCTTCACCCTTCGCGAACTCGCAGCGACGCCGCTGGACGCGCGGATCTACCCCGTGGCCTCCCTCACCGCACGGCGGACCGCATTCGTGCCGCCACCCACGGGCCTCCTCGGACGAGGTCCCGGCGCCCGTGGACCCGACGACGTCCGGCCCTTCGGATCGGTCGACGAGCTCATGGAGCTCGTCAAGAACAGTGTCGAGCCGATGTTCTGGGAGGAGACCGAGGGCGCCGATCTCCGTGCCCTGAGCGAGGACCGCATCGTGGTGAAGGCCACGGACGCCGTGCACACGGGCCTCCTCCGCTTCCTCGCCCAGCTGGAAGATCGCGGTCCCGACGCGATCCGCGTGGAGGTCCACGCCCTCGACTCGGCGAAGCTGTCCGCGGACGTACTCCGCGCCGGCGGCGACGCGGGGCTCACCGACGAGGCGGCGGCGGCGCTGCTCGCGGGAGAGGCTGCGGGCCCCGCCCTCTGCCTGGCCGTCCGCGAGGGCATGCCCTCCACGGCCTACGCCGGATCATCGCGCGCCTACGTGGCGGCCTACGAGGCGCGCTTCGCGGGCGGCCGAGCGACGCAGGATCCGCGGGTGGAGACGCAGGAACTGGGCCTGGCCGTCCGCGTGCACGCGGTCGGGGGGGGCGGAGACGGTCGGATCCTCCTGAAGCTCGGCGTCGCGATCACCGAGGCCCGGGCGAGCGGGACGTCCGGTCCTTCCGATGCCCCGGCGATCGACCTGCCCGCCCGGGTGATCGTCGAGCGGAAGAGCACGCTGCTGCTGCGGCCCGGCCGATGGCACCTGGCGGAGGGTCGCACCGGAGGAGCGGATGCCGGGCGGCGGGCCTTTCTCGTTCGTGCGACGCCCTGGGAGTTCCCCCAAGCAGCTCCCGCGTCGGCGACGCCGCTCCGCGTGCCCCCTCCCGTGCCGGCGGGCTCGACGGCGAGCCCGGTCGACGTGCGTGTGAACCGCGTGCAGTGGGAGTGCGCGGACCTGGATCAGGTCGTCTCGAGCCTGCGCGCGATCTCGGGACTCGCCTTCTACATCTCGCCCCGCGTGCGCGCCGAGGTCTACGAGGAGATCGAGATCTCGCTCCACCTGGAAGACATCTCCCTGCGCACCGTCCTCGATCTCGTGACCGCGCCGTTCGAGCTGACGTGGTCGTGCAAGGACGGCCTCGTCGTGATCGACCGGCGGACCGACCGGGGCCCGCGCATGGCGCTGCGCTACTTCGACCTGAAGGATCTGGCCGTGGGCATCGCACCCCACGCTCGCGTCGTGCCCGGGAGTCGTGAGACGACGAACCCGAACCCGAACCGCGGTCGCCCTACCGCCGCCGTGCCGCCCTATCGGGAGGAGGCCCTGGTCGACCTCATCCGCGAGACGATCGGGACGGAGGAGACGTGGGACGACCCCGCGGCGATCGAAGTCCACAACTCCATCCTCATCGCTCGCAACGAGCCCGAGATCCTCGATGCCATCCAGAGGCTCCTGGACGGGCTCCGTGCAGCGGTGGACGTCGTGGTCACGACCGTGGACCACGTGGAGCTCGACGACGACACGGCCCGCTCCCTCTTCGCCGCGGAGCCCGGAGGGGGTTGCCCGCTCCTGCTCGACGCCGCCGCGTGCCAGGCCCCCGAGGCCGCCGTCACCCGGGGCGCGGCCAGGCGCCTCGGCCGCGAGCGGATCATCTCCGTGGAGGGCTCCGGCGCGCCCCTGACGACCGGCGAGGAGATCCGCTACGTCGCCGACTACGACGTGCGCGTCAGCGACACGGGAGACGCCAGCACCCCGGTGCGGCGCGTCGAGACCCTGCAGGCCGGGGCCACGATCGGGCTCCGCATCCTGCCGGGCCACCCCGGAAGCCACGTGGTTCTGGAGATCGTCTTCGAGCGCAGTGTGCTGTCCGCGTTGACGCCGTTCGCGACGCCGCACGGCTCGATCGACCTGCCCGAGACCGACGTGTGGCGTGTCGCCACCGGCCTGCGCATCCCGGACGGACGAACGGCCGTGGTCTCGGCGAGCCGGACCGGGAAACGCATGCGCCTCCTGCTGGTGACGCCGCGGCGGGGCGCCCTCGACGACTAGCAGTCCATCGTGAGCTTCGGATCCTGCTCCACCGCCCCTGCCAGATGCCCTCGTAGAGGGATGCCGTACTCGATCCACCGCAGGCGGGCATCGCGGTCGCACGCAAGGCGGCGCGACCGGGGGCCGCAGGTATCGTCCTCTCACCGATGCCGCCCGCGCCCGACCCGCTCCCGAGCTTCGTGCACTGGGAAGACGTGCCGTCCCTCGTCGGCTCGATCCGCACGCGGTCGCTGGTGGCGCGACCGAAGACCGCCGGCGAGTGCCGCGAGGTGCGGGCCTGGTGCCGAGAGCACGGCCTGACCCTCTGCCCCCGCGGCAGCGGCCGCAGCTACGGGGACATGGCGCTGAACGACCGGCAGGTGCTGCTGGACGTCGGCCGGATGAACCGGATCCTCGCGTTCGACGAGGAGGCCCGCGAGATCCGGGTCGAAGCGGGTACGCGGCTGATCGACATCTTCGCCCGGGTGCATCACAAGGGCCTGACGCTCGGGGCGAGCCCCACGGAATCCCACTCGAGCGTCTCGGGGGCGCTCTCGGCCAACGTCAACGGCAAGGACGCCTGGCGCCTCGGGAGCTTCGGGGACCAGGTGGTGCGCCTCTCCCTCATGACGGCTGACGGCGAGGTGCACGAGGTCGACCGGTCGCACGAGTTCTTCGACGGCGTCGTCGGCGGGCTCGGGCTGCTCGGAATCGTCCTCGACGCCACGCTCCGGCTGGAGCCGATCCCCTCGCCGTACGTGGAGACGACCGTTCTCCCAGCACGCAACGTGGACGAACTGCTCGAGAAGATGGCGGAGGTCGAGCAGACGTCCGATTTCGCCGTGGCCTGGGTGAACGTGTACGCACGCGGGGCGAAGCTCGGACGCAGCGTCATCCACGCCTCGCGCTGGACCGAGGTGAAGCAGACGGAGGAAGAACGGAAGGCGGCCATCGACGCGGGCATCGAGCGGCTCGACAAGCACCGCCGCTTCGGTCTCGCGCTGCACGCCGCGTTCGGCCCCCTTCTCTCGCTGATGCTGCAGTTCCAGCGTCCCTTTCTGCGCTTCTTCAACTGGCTCTACTACACGAAGTCGCGCATGGCCGCCGGCGGCAAGCACGTCGAGCTCTTCCTGCAGTACAGCTTTGCGGCGAGCTTCACCGTGCCCCCCGCCTACCTGGTGTGCGGTCCCCGCGGTTACACGGTCCAGGTCACGTTCCCGCGCGCGAGCGCCCGCGAGGCCCTCGTCGAGCTGCTGGAGATCTGCCAGTCGTCGCCGTGTCCGCCGGTCACGACGATCCTGCGCGCGCATCGTGCGGACGACCGCTGGATCTCGTTCTCCGAGGACGGCTACAGCCTGAACTTCGAGATCCACCCGAAGAAGCGTCACGTAGCGAAGAGCCGTGAGGTCGTCGACCGGCTCGTCGACGCCGTGGCCCGGCGTGGCGGCAAGGTGCATCTGGCCAAGGACCAGGTGCTGACGCCGGAGCCGTTCCGCCGCCTCTACCCGAAGCACGCGCAGCTGCTGGCGCTCAAGGCACGCCTCGACCCCGACGGTCTCTTCGCGACGGACCTGGCCCGCCGCGTCGGCCTCTGCCCCGCGCCGGGGCGCACGGAGGGATCCTGAGCGAAAGGGCGCCGAGGATCGCGAATCCGGGGGAGGCGCCGCGCAGCACCCTCATTCATCGCCACAATGTCGCTTCGCTCCGGCGGTCGCCGGGGTGAATCGGAACCAGGAACTGGAGTGAACCGTAGCCATGAGCGAAGACCTGCCGCGCATCCAGGTGGGCGACACCGTCCCCGACTTCAAGATGACGACGTACGAGCCGTCCACCGGCGGATTCGGCGAGTTCGACCTCGCCAAGGCCAAGGCGGATGGAAGATGGACGATCCTGTTCTTCTATCCGGCCGACTTCACCTTCGTGTGAGCGACCGAGTTCGCTGCTCTGGCAGAGCAGCAAGACCGGTTCGCGAAGATGGGGGCCGAACTCGTCACGGTCTCGACGGATACCCAGTTCGTCCACCTCGCCTGGCAGCAGCACGAGGGTGAGCTGAAGGACGTGAAGTACACGATGGGCGCGGATCCCAACGGGAGGATCTCCCGCCTCTTCGGTGTCTACATGGAAGAGGCCGGCGTCGCGCTGCGCGGGACGTTCCTCATCAACCCCGAGGGCGTCCTCCTCGGGCAGGAAGTGCTCTTCCTGAACTACGGCCGGAACATCGACGAGCTGATGCGCCGATTCAAGGCCCTCCTGTACCTCAGCAAGAAGACCGACGAGGCGTGCCCCGCGAAGTGGAAGGACGAGGGCGACAAGACGCTCACGCCCGGCCCCGAGATGGTCGGCCACGTCCACGAGGCCCTCCAGGGCTGATCCCGCACGCGAGCCTCTGCTCGCGCCGAAACCCGACCGGCCCCGCAGCCTGAAGCTGCGGGGCCGTTTTTCTGGGCGCACGGCGCCGCAAGCTCGACGGCCCAAGCGCTCGTACCGGGGTCTTCCGCGCGCAAGGCGGGCGGGCGCAGCCCACGAAAAAGGCCCGCGCGTCCCATCCGGAACGCGCGGGCCTCGGGGCTTGGGGATGGGGTCGGACGCCGCGAAAGCCGCTGTTTTTCGCCCGTCCCCGATGCGTGGCGGCGGCTAGAAGCCGCCCATGCCTCCCATGCCGCCCAT
>JAUXCH010000441.1 GCA_030618975.1 Planctomycetia bacterium | reverse complement strand
GTCGGCTCGCGGAGCTCGTGCCCGAGGCGCGGGTCGCCTCCATCCACGGGCAGATGGACAAGGACCTGATCGAGGTGCGCATGCTCCGCTTCGTGCGCGGCGAGGTGGACGTGCTCCTCGCCACGACGATCATCGAGTCCGGTCTCGACATCCCGAACGCCAACACGATCGTGATCCGCGACGCCGACCGTTACGGCCTCGCCGAGCTGCACCAGCTGCGGGGCCGCGTCGGCCGGGAGCGACGTCACGCGCACGCGCTGCTGCTGCTGCCCCGCGACCGCACCGTCAAGCCCGAGGCCGCGGAACGGTTGCGCGCCATCGAGGAGTACAGCGAGCTGGGCGCGGGCTTCCGGATCGCGATGCGCGACCTCGAGATCCGCGGCGCGGGCAACCTCCTGGGCCCCGAGCAGAGCGGGCACATCGCGGCCGTCGGCTACGACCTCTTCTGCAAGCTGCTCGCGAAGGCCGTCCGGCAGGTGAAGGGCGACGCGGGACCGCTGCGCGAGCCTGCCTACCTGGCCATCGACCTCCCCGCCGGGATCCCCGACGACTACGTGCCCGACGGGCGGGAAAAGTTCCGCCTCTTCCGGCGCCTCGCCTCTGCCCAGGACGAGGCGGCCCTGGACGACCTGGCCGGCGAGCTCGAGGACCGCTTCGGCGAGGTCCCGCCCGACGTCGAACGGCTCGTCCTCGCCCAGCGCGTCCGGCTCGGAGCGGGGTGGGCGGGCGTCGTGCGGATCGAGCCGGCGGAGCGCCCCGGCGTCGTGCTCCGGGTGCCCGAGGGCTCGACCGCTCTCGAACGGCTCCGGCAGCGCGGCCTCTCCCTCACGCCGCTTTCGCCCGAGACCGCCTTCCTGGCGGCACCGGGGGCCGAGGGGCCCGTGGAGATCCTCAGCCGGGTGTGCGAGCGGCTGGACGCCGTCTCGGAGGCGGTCGCCGGCCGGCCTTCGTAGGCACGTCCTCGAACCTCGGATACTGTTCCCCGGATGATCCTGAGGCCTGCCCACCTGTTCGCGCTGCTGCTCCTCCTCGCGTCGTGCAGCGCGAACCCCGGCAACTCGTCGAATCCGTCGAATCCTTCGAATGCGTCGAACCCCTCGAACCCGAGCCAGACCATCTCCTGCCTCCCCCCGGGCTTCCGCTGCGCTCCGGGGTGCGTCTCGCCGGCGCAGGTGGCCGAGATCAAGGGCGAGGAGCTCGACGTGATCCTGGGCGTCGTCGAGGGCCAGGTGATCACCAAGCGGCGGCTCCTTCGGGAGGTCGGCGGCCTCGCCCCGGGACAGGATCCGTCCACCCTGGAACGGCAGATCGGCGCCGCGCTCCTGTCTCGGGCCCGCCTGCTCGTGTTCGTGAAGGAGGCCCAGCGCAACGAGGTCGTGGTGCGGGACGCCTACCTGGAGGACTTCGTCGAGGAGCGGCTGGACCTGGCCGTCGAGGAGGCCTCGGAGACGCTCGGCACGCCGGTCACCGTCGACGACTACCTGCGGGACAAGGGCGTCACGATGGACGAGTACCGCGAGCAGCAGCGCGAGCTGATGCAGTACCGCGCCTACGTCGTCAAGCTCGCCCAGGGACTCGGCGGACCCACCCGGCCCCAGGTGGACATGGAGGTGACCCCGTCCGAGGTTCGCCACATCTACTGGTCCCACCCCGGAGCCTTCGACGAGAAGGCGGGTGTCCGTTTCGCCGTGTTCCCCCTCAGCGTCGAGAAGTACCTCGTCGACGAGGACACGGGTTTCCTCGAGGCGGAGGAGGACGCCAACGAGGATGCGGAGGCCATCGCCGCCCTCCTGCGGCAGGGGCAGACCCCCGAGGCGGTGGCAGCGCGCCACGGGCTCGAGGCCGACGTCGACTGGATGGCGAGCCCGGAGGAGACGTTCGCGGACGAGGGCAGCGAGATGCTCATCCGCATGATCCGCCAGGAACCCCACGACTGGCTGTTCGATCCCTCGCGAAGCCAGGGCGACGCCACGGTGTTCTCCGAGGCCAACGGTCCCCTCGTGGTGACCGTGCTCGAGCGCCGGCAAGGACGCCGCATTCCGTACGAGGAGGCCTACGAGGCCGTCGTCGGGATGGTCCGCCACGTGCGCGAGCAACGCCTCGTCGAGCAGCGGCTGATCGAGATCCTGTCCACCCGCAACGTGGTCCAGCCGCCGGCCCTCGCGTCGGCCCTCCTGAGGCAGGCGCGCCAGAGGATCGCGGAGATCGACGGCGATCCGCTCTACGCCGCCGCCCGGTTCCGATGACGGATGGGGGCACGCGTGCCCGCGGGGTCCGGGGTTCGGGATTCGGATTCGTGCGCCTCGTCGCCGCCGCCCTCGCCTTGCTCGCCGTCGGCGCCGCGTTTCACGCCCTGACCCGCGAGCGCGAGCTCTCGGAGGACGAGCACCGCCTGGCCCGCCTCGCGCGCGTGCTCGTCGCCCTCCAGGGCCCGGACGGTGCCTTCGACCCGGAGCCCGACGCGCCGGACCTCCCCGAGGTCCTGAAGACGTTTCCGCACGCCCTGGCCGCGGCGGCCCTGGCCCGCCTCCGGGCTCTCGACCTGGCGTCCGAGGTGCCCGGGCTCGAGGCGGCGCTCGACCGCGCGCTCGACGTCCTCCGGGCGCGCCAGAAGCCCGGCGGCGGCTTCGGCGGCCTCCCGCCCTCGGCAGGGAACCGGTGGCCGGGCGTGAACGCGATCGCCGGGGCCGTCCTGGCGTTCTCGCTCGCCGAGCGCCCCGGCGACGCGCAGACGCTGCGCGCCGCGCTGGCGGCCCTCGAGCGATCGGCGGCCTACGAGCTGCGCGACGGGTGGACCCGGGGCGTGGTGGCCCTCGCCATCCACACGGCAAAGGCGCGCGGCGCCCAGGCGCTCCTGGGGCGCGACCTGACGGGGCTCCTCGGGGTGGGGGAGCCCGACCAGCGGCCGGATTGCCGGGACGAGCAGGTCGCCGAGGCCCTGGTCCGCAGCGTCCGCGGACTGCCCGGCGGCTTCGCCGACGCGGTCGTGAGCGCCTGCGTGGAGAAGGAGCCCGTCTGGCTGGGCGAGCGAAGCGACCTCCATGCCTGGTGGATGCAGGCCTGGCTGGCCGCCCGGTCGGTCTCGGGGGCCGACTGGCTGCGCCTCTACCGCAGTGCGCTGGACGAGGCCCTGGAGGCCGAGCCGGCCGGCCGGATCGGCGGGGGCTGGTACGCCGACGAGGTCTCCCAGACGGCCTCAGCCGTGCTGGGGCTGGCCGAGGGCGTGGCTCCCCTGGGCCCGGGGCCGTTTCCCGGCCTCGGTCGTCCCGATCCGGAGTGAACCGGGGGGGATGGTCCCCCGTTGGATGGGGCAGAGGCCGCTGCTACGATCGGTGGAGCCCCCGAGGGATCCCGGGTCGAAGGACCCCGGACCCCGAAGAAACGGGGGACGCCGCCCGTGGGCGGGCCTCGAACGGTCGCCGAGGACACCGGCCTCGCCCTGTTCCCCATGGGGGAAGGGGCCACCGGGATTGGAGCCACACATGCCGCCTCGCGAGCAGCGCACTACCTACGTCGATGCCTGGTCCCACCAGGCGGACTTCAACGAGCAGCTGTACATGGCGCTCAAGCAGAGTCCGTGGTGGATGATCTCCATCGCCATCCACGTCCTGATCTTCGTCATCGTCGGTCTGCTCTACGAGAGCGCGGCGAAGCACGGGATGGAGGACATGATGCAGATCACGGCCTCCGACCAGCTCGACGACGAGGACCTCGACGACGTCGAGGAGGATACCGAGGAGATCCACTCGGACGAGATCGTCACGCCCGAGCCCGTCATCAAGGACGAGGAGATCTCCGACCACGTCGAGACCGACAACGATCTCCCGTTCGAGGAGTCCCTCGGAGATGACGGTCTCTCCGACGCACCCTTCACCGGCCCCGCCAACAACGGCCTCATCGGTCTCGGCGGCGGCGCGGGCGGCGCGTTCGGCGGCCGCGGCGGCAGCCGCGACCTGGGGGGGGGCGGCGGCGGCCGTCGGACCCAGGGCGCCGTCGAGGACGCGCTGAAGTGGCTGAAGGCCCACCAGTCGCCGAACGGTGGCTGGGAAGCCGCGACCTTCATGAAGTGGTGCGACCTCAAGCCCACCGCGACGGGCCCCGACGGCGCGGGCAAGGCCCACTACGATCCGGGCGTCACCGGCCTTGCGCTGTGTGCCTTCCTCGGCGCCGGCTACACGAACCGCGGCCGGCACCCCTTCGCGAAGACCGTCTCGAAGGGCCTGCGCTACCTGAAGAACGTGCAGGATGCCGAGGGCTGCTTCGGGCCGCGCGCCACGCAGCACTACATCTACAACCACGCCACCGCATCGCTCGCCATGGTGGAGGCGTACGGCATGACGGGCAGCCCGATCTTCAAGGGTGCCGCCCAGAAGGCCCTCGACTTCATCGCGCTCTCCCGCAACCCGTACTTCGCGTGGCGCTACGGCGTGAAGCCCGGCGACAACGACAGCTCGGTGACCGGCTGGATGATGATGGCTCTCAAGAGCGCCAAGCTCATCAACGAGGACGCTGCCCACCGCGGCAAGCCCGCCCCGCTCACGATCGACGAGGAAGCCTTCGACGGCATCCGCGCCTGGATCGACAAGATGACGGATCCGGACTACGGCCGCACCGGCTACATCCAGCGCGGTGGCGCCCCGGCCCGCCCGCAGGAGCTCATCGACAAATTCCCCGGCGACAGGTCGGAGTCGATGACCGGCGTCGGCATGCTCGCCCGCATCTTCATCGGCGAGAACCCGCGCACCAGCGAGATCATCAAGAAGGGCGCCAAGCTCTGCGCCGCGATCCCGCCGACGTGGAACGACAAGGACGGCAGCATCGACATGTACTACTGGTACTACGCGACGCTTGCCCTCCACCAGGTCGGCGGTCCGGCGTGGCGAACGTGGAACGAGGCGATGAAGGCGGCGATCCTC
>JAUXCH010000582.1 GCA_030618975.1 Planctomycetia bacterium | reverse complement strand
TCAACCCGGAGCAAGTGTCGATGGGGTTCGCCATAATGGGGAGGACCGTTCATTCGTTGAGCATCCGGGCCCAGGCCCGCGTCTCGTAGGAGCGACTCCACCGCCTCCTGCGCGTAGACCCGCCGGTGCGACGGGTCCTCGTGGTGCCGGTACAGCAGGCCGGCGTCGAGAAGCTCTCGGGGCGTCCGGGCCGGCACGGCGAGGATCACGCGTCGTCTCGCGACGCGGGCGATCTCGGCGAGGGCCCGCGCGTCGTCCACGTGCTCCAGGAGATCGAAGACGAGCACCGTGTCGAAGGTGTCGCTCGCGTACGGAAGCGCGTAGGCGTCGCCGACGTCGAACGCGCCCTCGCGGTGCTCGCGGGCCCAGGCCACGAGCGCCTCGCTGTGGTCGACGCCGCGCGCCTCGTGCCCGGCCCGTGCGAGCAGGTCGACGTACACGCCCGTCGCGCACCCGACGTCGAGAACGCTCCCGACGGCCCAGTCCCTCAGGAGCCCCGCGCGCTCGGGGTCCACGCGCGCGGTCTCCGGCCCCCAGCCGAAGGCGTCGGCGTGCCGGGCGTACCAGTCTGCGTCGTGGGGTTCGGGGCCGTCGGTCACCGCATCACGGTACCCGTTTCCAATCCGAGCCCTCCGACGTTCTCATGGGCGCTACGGAGAACCGCACGATGAGATCGACCAGTCTTGGACTCGCCCTGCTCCTGCTCGTCCCGTTCGTCTTGCCGGCCCTGCCGGCCGCTCACGCCGGCGAGGGCGACGTCGTCACGGCCCTCTACGACGTCGGCCCGCTCCTCCAGCCGGACCGGCCCCCCCCGGTCGAAGTCCTCGGCCTGCCCCCCTCCGGCGTGGCGCTTCGCCCGATCGAGGACGACAACGAGGAGGAGCCCGCCGCCTTCCTCGCGGGCGAGGACCTGGTCGAGCTGATCCTCTCCTCCGTGCTGGGAGACGAGGACGAGCGCACGCTCGTCTCCCTGGAGGGCCGACAGTTGCTCGTACGCGCCTCCGACACCGATCAGGCCCGCGTCGCCAAGCTGCTTGCCGACCTGTGGGCGGAGGCCACCCGCCGGATCGCCGTCGACGGGCTCCGACTCCGCTTCGACGACGAAGGGCGAGCGCGGCTCGCGTCCGAGGGACTCCTGGACGCGCTTCGCTCGGGACGCGTGGACCGGGAGACGCGCGACGCGCTGGTCGGCGCGTCGAGCCTCTCCTCGGCCGCGTCGACGGTCGCGAGGCCCGGCTCCCGGAGCACGCTCGGGCGCGTCCGCGCGACCGCCTACGTCCGGGACTACGACGTGGAGATCGCGCAGGACTCCCGCGTCGGCAACCCCCTGGTCGACACCGTCACGACCGGGTGGTTCGTCGACGCGACGGCCCACACCCTCCAAGGTGGGGCGACGTTCCTCGACGTGACGGCCCAGACGGCCTCCCTCGAGGAGCCCGTGCGTCGCCAGCCGCTCGAGGCGGAGCCGTTCGGCACCGTCGACCTGCCCACCTGTCGGGTGCTGCGCCTGAGCGCGGCTGCCCGCGTCGAACCCGGCGAGAGCCTCGTCGTCACCGCGGCTCCCGGCGGCGACCGCGGCCTCCTCGAGGTGCTGGTCCTGACCCCCGCGGTGCGCGGTGATCCGACGCTGCGCCGCGACCTGCGCCGCTACGACGTCTCCGCGCTCACCGCCATGCCTCCGCGCTGGCAGCTGACCACCGCGCCGCTCTGGGTCGCCGGGATCTTCGACGCGGGCACGCTGAACCCGCCGCGCTTCCGCCGGCTCGAGCCGGCCGATCCCGTGGCGGACGAGGATGACCTCGTCGAAGCGATCCTCTCGAGTCTCGGCGACGAGGTCTGGGAGCGGGAAGGGACGTGGCTCGTTCCCCGGGGACGCATGCTCCTGGCCGTGAACGACGCCGCGGTGCTCGAGGTCATCGAGCACCACGTCCGGGATCGGGAGCGCGCTCTCGCCGACGAGTCGCTCGCCCTCCGCCTGCTCGCCGTCGAGGGGGACGCGGGTGACGGCGGCGACCGTACGGAGGTGCTCGCCTCCGCCACCCTCTCCGCGCCCCACGGACGGACCGTGGTGTGGCAGTCGGGCGTCGAGCGCGCCTACGTCGCCGACTGGGAGGTCGAGGTCGCCCAGGAGGAGCGCTCCGGCGATCCCGTGATCGGCACCGTCTTCGGCGGACTCGCCTTCGAGGCCCGCCTCGATCCCGCGCCCGTGCCCGACCGCTTCGCGCTGACGCTCGCCCTCTCCTGGACCGATCTCGACCCGCGCATGGAGACCCGGAGAACGAACAACGAGTGCACCGGGGTCCTCGACATCCCACGGATCGCGAGGCTGGACCTGAGGAGCGACCTCGTCGTCCGGCGCGGCGAGACGCAGCGCATCGACGGGGGCACGCTCGAGGACGGACGCCGCCTCGTCGTGGAGCTCACGCTGACTCGCTGATGTCGATGCGTCGTCTCGCCTTCCTCCTTGCCGCACTGCTCCTCGCCGGGGCCGGTCTGTCGCCGGCCCGTCTCGTACCGGCCCAGGCGGACGACGTGCCCGCCCGGGTCTGGCGCAGGCTGCTCGAGCGCTCCCCGGATCCCGAACGGCCGACGCTGGGCCTCCTCGCGTACGGCGATCTGGGCCCGCCCTCCCTCGACGCCGATCCGGACGAGCGGCCGGGCCGGGAGGACGAGGAGGACGAGGAAGACGACGATCCCGTCGCCTGGCTCCTCTCGTGGGGGCGCGGCTCCGAGGTCGCAGCGGGGCTCCTGCGACGCGTCGCCGTGGACGCCGAGGTCCGCACGCCGGACGGGCGCCTCCACCGCGGTCGGCTCGTCGCCGCTCCCGGCCGCCGCGCCCTCCTCGCCCGCACCCGGTGCCTGCGCGTCGTCGCGAACTACTCCCCCGAGCTCGCCTGCGACAACTCGGGGGGACTGCGCCCGTCCGCGGTGGGGGACCCACTCCTCGAGTCCCTCCTCGACGGGCTCGCCCTCGACGTCAGGCCGTTCGTCGTCGGTACTGGCCGCATCGCGCTCGAGGTCCTCCTCCAGGCCGGACGCTTCGAGAGGCCGGTCGAGCGTCTCGCCACGCGCGCGCTCTACCTCGGAGATCTCGATCTGCCGCGCTACCACGGCGCGCTCCTCTCCGCCTCCGGGACGACGGACGCGGGCCAGCCCCTCCACCTGTCGCTCGAAGGCGCCGAAGGGGAGCGCTACGACGTACGCCTTACCCCGCGGATCCTCGACGCGCCGGCCCGCGAGGACGGTCCGCGACGTACCGTCCACCGCCTCGACGCCGGCTTCCTGGTCACGCCTCCGAGGGCCCTAAGGTTCGCGGGCGAACCCGACGCCTGGTTCAACCCGCCCGCGCACGTGTCGTCCGAGGTCGTGTGGACCCGGCCGGTCGCCGACCGCTCTACGATCTGGACCACCATCGACCGCGCGCTGCCCGAGGTCGAGATGCGCCTGCTCCCGGGCGGCGACGTCTGGCTGGTCGCCGCCGAGGACGAGGCCCGGCGCGTCGGACGCACGCTCGACGCGTGGACGTCCCTCGCCGCGCGCACCGTGCGCATCGAGATCACCGCGCGCGCCGGCGCCGCGGAGGACGTCGGCCGTGTCGACGTTCCGGTCCTCACCGTCCCGGTCCTCACCGTCCCGGTCCTCACCGGTCGCACGGCCTTCTTCCGGCTCGGCGTGGACAGGGCCCTGCTGCTGGACTCCGACGTCGAGGTGGGGTGAAGCATCTCCATCTCGGATCCCCGGTCGGGGGTCGTGTTCGACGGGTGGGCCGGTCGGCTGTCCCCGACGCTCTCCCCGCGCGGCGACCGGGTCCACCTCGACCTGGAGATCCGCCGGTCCGGGCTCCGGCAGGAGCCCGCCGTGCGCCGCCTCGCCGACCGGGTCAACGGCACCGTCCACCTGCCGGATCGGGACGTCACGACC
>JAUXCH010000597.1 GCA_030618975.1 Planctomycetia bacterium | reverse complement strand
CTGGCGGACACGGAGGCCCGCGGGGAGCTGACGGTCGCCCTGCTGGTCGCGCTCGGCATGCAGCCCGGCGCCGGCGTTCCCGACGCCGTGCGAGACGGCCTGAAGCGCATCGTGATCCGTCGCCGCGCCCTCTCCCGCGGCTGGAACCCCCCGGAGCGCAGCCACGCCCTCACCGTCCTGCTCCGGCTCGGCTGCCCCGACACCTACGCCACCCTCGTCCGCATCGTCGCCCGCAAGCGCGAGCACGTCGACCTGCGTCGCGCCGCCTACCTCGCGATCCCCGAGCTCCTCGACCGGATGACCGGGGACGAGCGCGAGGAGCTCGCCCGGCACCTCTACGTCGCCCTGAAGAGAAACCGGGATCCCCTCACCACCGGCCTGGGGCAGATCGCCCTGGGCCACGTCCTCGGCGCAGACTTCCGCGCGGACTGCGAGCGCGTCCTCCTCACCACGCACGCGGGCCGGGAACTCCTCGACGAGGCGCAAAACGGCGCCACACCCACCCGCGGCTTCTCCGCCCTCGCCCTGGCGCTCGCGATTCGCGACGTGAAGACCTCCTCCCCCGAGGCCGGCGAGTTCCTCGGCGACGCCAATCGCGTCCTGCTGCGCGGCCTCGCGGGCGGCCGCGGCGGCGACCGCCTGCGCGCCGCCTACGCGGTCGCCGTGGGCGTCGCGGGCACGCAGGAGGCGCTCGACCCCCTCCTCGAAGTCGTCGGCGACTGCCACGCGGGCCCCGAGCTCCGCGGCCACGCCGCCGTCGCTCTCGGGCACCTCGGCCGCCGCACGCCCGAGGCGCAGCGCATCCTCTTCGGCGCCCTCTCGCAGCGCCGCTACGCCGACCTCCGCCGCCAGGCCGCCCTCGGCCTCGCGCTCCTCGGCGGCCGCGTCGTCGGAACGCACCTCCTCAAGGAGCTCGAGAACGGCAAGACCGAGCAGCTCCTCGCCCAGGTCGTCATGGCCCTCGGCCGCCTCGGCGACCTCCAGGCCGTCTCGCCGCTCGCGACCTACGCCACCGACGCCGGCCGCTCCGAGCTCGCGCAGGCCCTCTCCGTGGTCGCCCTGGGCATGCTCGCCGACCCGCAGCCGCGGCCCACCCTGCTGCGCCTCAGCCAGAACGCGAACTACCCCGCGCGCTCCGAATCGCTCCACGAGGCCTTCAGCATCCTGTAGCGAACGCCCGCGCCCGCGTTCCCTCCACGGCCGGCCGACCGACGACGCACGCGAGCTCCACCGGGAGGGCTCCCTGCGTGGCGTCCCGCGGGTCGCCGCGTACCCTCCCGGTCAGGCATGGACGAGAACTTCCGCATCTTCGCAGCGATCGCGACGGCGATCGCCCTCGAGGCCATGCCCTTCCTGGCCCTCGGGGCCCTGCTCTCCGCCGTCATCGAGGTCTTCCTCTCGCCCGCGCGCCTCGCCCGCGTCGTTCCCCGTCGCGTGGCGGGACAGATCGCCCTCGGGGTGTCGGCGGGGCTCGTCGTACCGACCTGCGAGTGCGGCGTCGTTCCGGTCGCGCGTCGCCTGCTGTCGAAGGGCGTACCCGGCCCCACGGTCGTGGCCTACCTGCTGTCGGCCCCGATCCTGAACCCCATCGTGCTCGTCTCCACGTACGTGGCCTTCCGCGGCAGCTGGGCCCTGGTCGGCGCGCGCGCGGCCATCGCCGTGATCGTGGCCTCCACGGTGGCCCTGCTGGCACGCAGGCTCACGACCGACGAACTGGTGCGGAAACGGGAAGACGCCTCCCACGAGCACCACCCCGAGATACCGCCGAGCCGGTTCGCCGCGGTCTGGCACCACGCCGCCCACGACTTCCTGGAGATGGGGAAGTACCTGATCCTCGGCGCGTTCGCGGCGGCGGCCTTCAAGACCTTCGTGCCCGCGTCGGTCGTCTCGGTCTTCGAGGGCAGCCTGGTCCTCTCCATCCTCGGGATGATGGCCCTCGCCATCCTCCTCTCGGTCTGCTCCGAGGCCGACGCCTTCGTGGCGGCCTCGTTCGTGACCTTCCCGGCGGCGGCCCACCTGGCGTTCATGAGCATCGGCCCCATGGTCGACGTCAAGCTGATCGGCTTGTACGCGGCGACCTTCCGCCGGCGGCTGTTCGTCCTGCTCCTCGTCGTGCCGATCGGAGCGGTCTTCCTGCTCAGTTGGCTCTTCGGGGTGCTGTCGTGAGGGAGCGCGTCGACCCTCCGGGCCTCGCGGGGCGTCTCGAGGCCCTCCTGCTGCTGGCGCTGGCCCTCGGCGCCCTCGTCTTCGCCGCCGGCCCCCGCTACACGGTGCTGATGAACCCGTCGTTTCGCTGGGTCACGCTGACGGGTGCCGCGCTGGTCGTGGGCATGGGCATCGCCGTGCTTCGGGTGCCTCGACGGGTTCGCAACCGGGGCGCGCTGCTGACCTTCTCGGCGCTGGTGCTGATCGTGGCGCTCGGGCGCCCGTACGAGGCGCAGGGGATCTCGATCGTCCCGCCCGACGCGTCGCCGGCGCTCGCGCGCGAGGGCTACGACGAGCTCTTCCTCGAGTCGCTGTTCAAGACGCTCTCCGAAGAGGCGCGAGACGTGCCCGCAGGGCACTACGTCGCGCAGGGTCGCATGCACCGCCTGCCTGCCGCCGACGGGCCGGACCGGTTCGTCCTGCTGTGTCCGAAGGTAGCGTGCTGCCTCGCGGACGCGGTCGCCTACGCCGTCCACCTGGACCTCCCGGCCGGCGACCCGCCGCATGAGGATGCCCCGTGGGTCTACGTGTACGGCACGCTGAGACGACTCGACGACCCGCTCGACACGCCGCCGTTCCGGGTGGGTGCGATCTCGTTCACGGCCGTCAGCCGGCACTACGTCCTCGCAGCCGACGAGATCGTGGACCACCGGGCGCTCCTCGAGGATGTGACGGCGAAGATCCCCGCGGGCCCGTGCGGGGCCTTCCGGGAGGCGATCCGGGTCACGGGTCTCGTCGAGGTGCTCCGAGGCCCGGGGCCCTTCACCGTCTTCGCCCCCCTGGACAGCACATTCCTCCGGCTCCTGCGCGAGAACGCGCGCGCGCACGCGCACGACACCACGACCACGGGCTCCGACTCGATCGACGCCACGCGCCTCCGGCGCTACCTCGAGAGCTACGTGGTTCGAGGCCGCCTCCTGCGCCGGGACCTGCTCGATCGCCAGGCGATCCAGACGGTCTCCGGACGGAGCCTGGTCGTCGAGGTCGTCGACGGACGGCCTCTCGTCGAAGGCGCGAGCATCCTCTTCGCGGACCAGGTGGGGAGGAACGGCGTGGTGCACGTCCTGCACCCCGCGTGGCCCCCGGAGGGGGACTGACGCGAACACGTAGGGCTGCCCGGGCCCCTACCGCGCCCCCGTCGAGAGCCTGAGCGGCGGCATGCGCATCCGGCCGCCGCCCTCCACCCCCACGACGCCCACCGCCTCCCCGACGCGCCAGGCCTCGGCCAGCAACCCGGCCACGGCCTCGCTGCTCTCGGGCACGCGCCAGGCCGCGAACCGCCGCGGCTTCGGCACGACCCGCACCTTGACGGCTGCGTCCTCGGCGATCCCCGCCGCGGCCTTCGCACGTGCAATCGCGACCTCCAGACCGCCGAGCCGGTCCACCAGCCCGTGCTCCTTCGCCTGCGCCCCCGTCCACACCCGCCCCCGGGCGACCGCCTCCACGGCCTCCGCCGAGAGCCCCCGCCCCTCGACGACCCGGCTCGTGAAGTCGGCGTAGACCTCGTCGAGCAACGCCTGCGTCTTCGCCCATCCCGCGTCGTCGAAGGCGTGGAGCCCGCTCCAGAAGTCCGCGTTCTCCCCCACCTGCAGCGAGTCCCACGCCACGCCGAGAGCCCCCGCCCCTCGACGACCCGGCTCGTGAAGTCGGCGTAG
>JAUXCH010000199.1 GCA_030618975.1 Planctomycetia bacterium | reverse complement strand
TCGGCTTGCTTGCGGCACCGCCACCCAGTCTCCTCGAGTTGGGGAAGGCGCTGGCGAGGGAGTACCGATTCCTCGGGGACCTCGATTCCGAGGAGCGCATCCTGGCCCGTGGACACGGCGGGGATCGCAGTCTCGTCTTGCGCGTCCTGAGCGAGCTGCCCGACACGCAGCTCCCCCTGGGAGTCTGCTGGTAGGCGCGGTGCCGGCTCGACGGCCGCGCCCGGGACGCTACGCTGCCTGGCGTGAAGCGCCTCGCGATCCCGATCTGCCTGCTCGTGCTCCTGCTGCTCGCCTTCTCCGCGCGCGCGGACGAGCATCCGGGTTCGCGTTCGCGTCCCTACGAGGGCGGGGCCCTTTTCGGCCGGGTCGTCCGCATCCTGCGCCACCGTCTGCCCGGCAAGAAGACGTTCATCGAAGAGCGGGCCGGAGCCCTCCGGGGCGATGCCCGCGCGTGCGAATCGGTGGACGAGGAGCGTCGGGTGGTCTTTCGCCTGCTCGCCCAGGTCCCGACGAGCCACCTCAGTCTCGTGTCGGGCTTCGGCTTTCGGACCGCCACCGCCGACCTCGGCGGGCGCGACCACGTCAGGACGGGGCTCGTGCTCGTCGAACTCGACGGTCGCTACTTCGCCGACGCCGTGCAGTACGGCGGGCCCGCCCACGAGGCCGGCATTCGCCGCGGCGACGAGGTCACGGCTCTCGACGGCGTGCCCGTCCGCAAGAGCCCGCGCCTCGACTTCAGGACCGACGACGCGTACCTGCCGGATCCCCCGACCCACTTCGTCCGCTGCGAGAAGAACGTGCCGATCACGTTCTCGGTCCGCACCCGCCGCGACCAGGATCGGCCCGACGAGATCGTGGTGCAGCCCGCCTACGGGTCGACGATCCAGGCGGATCGTGCGGCGGTCCGCGTCCTCCGCCACGATGGCGAGGAGGTCGGGTACGTCTCCGTCGGCCTCATGGTCCGCGGACACGTCGGCGCACACCTGCGCGACGCCTTCCGGGGCCCGCTCGCCGGTTGCGACGAGGTCGTGGTGGACATCCGGGGCCGGGGCGGTTCCCCCGAGGAGATCTGGGCGTCCCTCGCGCACCTCGGACGCGCGCACGCGCGCGGGTGCCGGCTCGTCCTCCTGATCGACGCGCGGACGCGGAGCGCGAAGGAGATCCTCGCGCAGCGCGTGCAGGCCGAGGGCCTCGCCACGTTGGTGGGGGAGCGGACGGCGGGTGCGGTGCGCCGTTCGCGGTTCTACGCAGTGGGCGGGGATACGTGGCTTCTCTGTCCGGCGTACGGGCTCAGAACCACGTTTTCGGGCGAATTGAACGGCGTGACACCCGACGTACGCCGTGCCGATGCCTTGCCCTACGCCCACGGCGTGGACCCGATCCTCGAGGCGGGCCTGGCCGAGGCGGTTCGCGTCTTGTCCGCCGCGCGCTAGCGCCGACAGGGGCACGTACGCGCGCGCGCGCTACCCTCGGTCCCATGATCCTCGTGCTCAACGCGATCCAGAACGCGCAGGCCAGCGAGAGATTCGACCGCGTGACGGTGCCGCGGCTCGCCGCCCTCGCCGGGCGGGCGGTGCAGATTGCGCACCTTGCCGCCGGGGAACCGCTGCCGTGCGACCGGGCCCGGACGCACCTGCTGCTCTCCGGCTCCGAGTTGAGCGCGGCGGAGCCTCACGAGCGCGACGCCGACGTCTACGCCGTCATCCGCGCCTTCGTCGAGGCAGGAAAGCCCGTGCTCGGCATCTGCTGGGGCTGCCAGATGATCGCGAAGGCCTTCGGCGGCGAGGGCGTCTGCCGGGAGGCGAAGACTCCGGAGTTCGGATGGCGCCGTGTAGAGATGACCGCCAACCCCCTCTTCGAGGGGATGGAGCGGATCGTCTCCGCGCAGTCGCACCGCGACGAGGTGTTCGACCTTCCGGAGCCCTTCCGGGTGATCGCCTCGACGGACGCCTGCCCCGCCCAGGCCTTCCAGCTCGGCGATGCGCCCGTCTGGGGTATCCAGTTCCACGCCGAGATCGCGCACGGTCAGGGGCGGGCGATGTTCGAGCAGAAGTTGCGCGCCGACCCGTCGCTGGGGCTGTTCTTCCACGACGAGCTCGACGATCCGTCCTGCCTCGACGAAAACGCGCTGCTCTTCGAGAACTTCTTCCAGGCCGGCGCCGACCGGGAGGCGATTCGTCGGATCGCAACTCAGCTTCGGCGAGTTCCTTCCGCCCCCTGAAGAGCTTCTTCAGGGGGGCGAAGCGCGCGCAGAGGAGCCGCGTCACGACGGTCACGCGACCGGGGCGGCACCCCGGGTCTGCTCGCACCAGGTCCGGGCGTGCTGGAACATCTTCAGCCAGGGCGAGGCGGCCAGGCCACGCTACATGGCCTCGGGCATCCAGCCCCACTGCCATTTCAGGAAGGCGCGCTCGGGGTGCGGCATCATCACGAGGTGCCGCCCGTCGGGGGAGCACAGGCCGGCGATGCCCTCGGGGGAGCCGTTCGGGTTGAAGGGATACGCCTCCGTGATCCGCCCGGCGTCGTCGACGTAGCGCAGCGGCGCGAGACCCTCGCCGCGGACCCGATCGAGCATCGTCGGGTCGGGGAAGAACGCGCGTCCTTCGCCGTGCGCGACCCAGATGCCGAGCACCGCGTCCTCCATCCCCTGCAGCATGACGGCGGGGCTCTCCTTGATCTTGACGGTCGAAAAGCGGGATTCGAAGCGTTCGGACCGGTTCTGGATGAAGCGGACCTGCTGCTCGTCGGCGATGCCGTGCCAGGGCACCCAACCGAGCAACGCCAGCAACTGGCATCCGTTGCAGACGCCGAGGCTGAAGGTGTCGGGGCGGTCGCGGAACGCATCGAACTGCTCGCGCAACTCCTCGTGGAAGCGGATGACGCCGGCCCACCCCTTCGCGGCGTCGAGCACGTCGGCGTAGGAGAAGCCGCCGACCGCGACGACGCCCCGGAAGCCGTCCAGGCGGACGCGGCCCGCCTGGAGATCGGAGATCGTGACGTCCCAGGGTTCGAAGCCCGCGGCGTAGAAGGCCGAGGTCATCTCCCGGTCGCCGTTGCTGCCCTCCTCGCGCAGGATCGCCACCTTCGGCTTGTCGACCCGTTTTAGAAGCGCGGCCTCGGTCTCCTCCGGCGTGTAGGGCACGACGAACGTCGGCCCCTCGCGATTCCTGAGCCCCCGCTGCTCCTCGTCGACGCAGGCGGGGTTCGCCTGCAGGCGGTCGAGCTGGAAGCTCGTCTCCTCCCAGAGGTCCCGGAGGTCGACCAGGGGCGCGTCGAGCACCACCGTGTCGCCGTAGCGGATGCGGACGTCCTTCCCCTTCGTCGTCCGGCCGACGGCGACGCACGGCACGTCGTGCTCCGAGAACGCCGCGATCAGCGTGTCCTGGTCGTCCTCGTCGACCTCGAGCACGAGCCCGAGCTCCTCGGAGAAAAAGAACGAGACGGC
This sequence comes from Planctomycetia bacterium, assembly GCA_030618975.1. GTDB lineage: Bacteria > Planctomycetota > PLA2 > PLA2 > JAEUHO01 > JAUXCH01. Next base: position 4,575 of record JAUXCH010000199.1, on the reverse strand, counting down.
GTCCACGCCGGGCACGGCGTCGAAGTCGAGGTCCAGCCCCACGTTCCCCGCGAACGACATCTCGAGCAGCGTCGTCACGAGGCCGCCGTCGCTGCGGTCGTGGCCGGCCGCGACCCGTCCGGCGCGGATCTGCTCCTGGACGGTTTCGAAGGCCCGGCGCAGGAGGGACACGTCTTCGACGTCGGGCGAGGCGTCGCCGATCTGCTCGTGGACCTGCGCGAGGGCCGATCCGCCAAGGCGGTGGTGTCCGCCGCCGAGGTCGACGTAGAGGATCCGCCCGCGACCCGGTCGCTTCAGGTCGGGGCTGACCGTCTGCGTCACGTCGGGGCACGTGACGTACGCCGAGATGACGAGCTCGCCGGGCGACTTGACCGTCTCGTCCGCGCCGTTCCCGTTCGGGGCGCGCGCGGCCATCGAGATGCTGTCCTTGCCGCCGTCCACCGCCATGCCCAGCTCGAGCAGCATGTCCTTCATCGCGACCGCGGCGTCGTGGAGCGCGGCGCCTTCGCCGGGGAGCTTCGCAGCCCACATCCAGTTGGCGGAGCAGCGGACGTCGGGCAGGGCGCTGACGGGAGCCCACACGAGGTTCGTGAGCGCCTCGCCGACGGCCACGCGGGCCATGGCGGCGGGATCGAGCAGCCCCTTGATGGGCTGCTCGCCGATGGCCGTCGCGCCGCCCGTGGTGCCCGTGTGGCTCTGGGCGATGACGGCGACGTCCGCGACCGTCACCTGGAGCGGGCCGGCGCACTGTTGGCGCGCGACGAGCCCGGTGACGCTGCGGTCGACCTTCGTCGTGAGAAAGCGCTTGGAGCCGACGGACAGCAGGCGGAGCACGCGGTCGAGCGCGCCGGGCACGGTCAATCCGGCGGGCAGCACGAGGGGCCTCAGGACCGGCGGTATGCGGTCGAACGTGAAGGTCTTCTGCGGCATGTCGCCGAGCACGGCGTCGAGCTCGAAGGAAACGGGCTCCGATCCGTCCTTGGCGTCCTTCACGACGATGCGGCCGTCCCCGGTGATCGTGCCGACGTAGGCGCAGGGGACCTTCTCGCGCTCGCAGAGCGCGCGGAAGAGGTCCGCGTGCTCGGGGCGGAGGAGGAGCGCGTCGTTCTCCTGGTACTCGGCGCCCCAGATCTCGAGTGCGGAGAGCGTCTCGTCGCCGAGCGGGATCTTGCGGAGCTCGATCACCGCGCCCTGGGGCTCGATGATCTCCTTCAGGACGTTGCAGTTTCCGCCGGCGCCCTGGTCGTGGATGCTGACGATCGGGTTGTCGTCGCCCTGCTCGACGCACGCGCGAATCACGCGGTTGACCTTCTGCTCCATCTCCGCGTCGCCGCGCTGGACGGCGTTGAAATCGAGCTCGGCGACGTTCTCGCCCTGGACCATGCTCGATGCCGCGCCGCCGCCCATGCCGATGCGGTACGCGGGGCCGCCCACCTTGACGACGAGCATCCCGGGTTCGGGACCGCCCTTCTCGGGGTGTCGGGCGTCGATCTGGCCGATGCCGCCGCTGAACATGATCGGCTTGAGCCACTCGCGGCGCTCTCCGCCCGGGAGGCGCAACCCGAAGGCGCGCGTGTAGCCCTGGATCACGGGCTCGCCGAACTTGTTGCCGTAGTCGGAGGCTCCGTTGCTGGCCTCGATCTCGATCCGGACCGCGGAGGCGAGGTTCGTGGGGTACTCGAACTCGTCGTTCTCCCAGGGCAACGGGTAGCCGGGGATGCGGAGGTTGCCGACGCAGTAGGCGGCCGTGCCCGCGACGACGAGAGAGCCCCGGCCGGTCGCGTGCGTGTCGCGGATGCGTCCGCCTGTGCCGGTCTCCGCGCCGGGAAAGGGCGCGACGCCGGACGGGAAGTTGTGCGTCTCGGCCGTGAAGAGGACGTCGTAGACGAGATCGGCGGCCACGAACGGCGAGGGCTCGCCGGGACGGGCGGGCACGAGGGTGCGGATGGCGTAGCCGCGGATGGTGCTGGAGTTGTCGCTGAACGCGATGACGCTGTTGTTGGGGTTGGCCTTCCACGGCGCCATCACCGTGGCGAGGAGGTGCTCCTCCATCTCCTCGCCGTCGAGGATCAGGCGGCCCTTGAAGAACCAGTGCCGGCTGTGTTCGCTGTTCGACTGCGCGATGTCGAAGCACTCGACGTTGGTGGGATTGCGGCCGACCCGGTTCGTGAAGAGGTCCGTGTAGTAGTCCAGGTCCCAGTCGTCGAACGCGAGCCCCATCTCGCGGTTGATGCGTTCGAGCGCGGCGCGGCCTTCCTCGAGGACGGGGACCTCGAGCGTGGGCTCGGGGTCGACACCCGTGGCGAAGCACGCGAGCGGATCGGAGTAGAGGCACTCGGTCATGCGGTCGTGCACCTCGGCCAGGAACGCCGCGCGCTCGGCCTCGTCCAGGGGCTTCGACGCCGTGAGCCGGTAGCGGCGCGAGCGCTCGATGCGGCGGATCTTCGTCAGCCCGCAGGCGTGGCAGATCGAGACGGCGTTCGTCGACCACGCCGTCGTGAAGTTCATTCGCGGACCGACCTCGAGGGCGTCCTCGCCGAGGAACGTCGTCCGGGCGAAGCCCTGGGGTTCGAACGTCTCGCGGAGGAGCCACGTGAGGGTGTCGACCTCCGCCTCCGTCAGGGGGGCGGTCGCGTCGACGTTGAAGCAGTGCTCCGTCTCGAGGCTCTCGACGTGGGGGCCGATCGTCTCCCGCGCCATCTCGAGCAGGACCCTCCGTTCGGCTCGGGCGAGACCGGGGGCGCGGTAGAGGTGCAGAAGGCTCATGGGTCCCTCCGGGTGGGGCGACGGTCCCAGGTGGTCCTGGGGGACGAAGTCTCGCCCCCCGGGCCCGGCGCCCGCCACGAGTACCGCTAATGGGCCGATGAGAGGTGGTGGGGAGGCGGGGAGGCGGGGAGACGGGGCCCGGAACCTCCGTGGGCGCGACGCGCCACCCGGAAGCCCAGCGGGATCCCGGCGGGTCCCTTGATCCCCTTCCTTCAGGGCTCCGTCTTGCGCACGGCAGCCGGGAGATCCCAGGCCAGGAAGGGGGGGAGGGCGACGAGGTCGTACCGGGCGGGATCGCCCTGGGTGGTCTCGAGGTCGAGTCGCCGGTGGGAAGGCGGGTTCTCGCCGACGCGCACCGCCAGGTCGAGGTCCTTGTCGTGCAGGAACTGGTGCAGCGACTTCAGGCTTCCGGCCGTTCCGGACCTGGCCTCGACGGGGACGATGCGCGTATCGACCTGCACGAGGTAGTCGATCTTTCCTGGACGGCCGGCACCGCGCTGCCAGTAGTAGAGATTCGGCTCCTTCCAGGGAGGCGCCAGGGTGATCAGTTGCTGGCCGAGAGCCTGTTCGGTCAGACCGTCCCGCACGCCCGGTGCCAGATCGTCCCACGCGGGCAACACCTGGCTCGCCGGCGCCCCTCGATTATGTCCCTTATAGAAAAGTTACAGGAAAGGACATTCACGGGCCGGAGTCGGCGGGCCGGGTCCGGGTTCGGTCGATCCCCCACGCACCTCGCCGCTCGCCTGGCCGGGCGCATGGCGCGTGCCGGCCGGTGGATCGTCCGACGTGGCGCACGCGGAAGGTGCACTCGATTCACCGACGTCTTCGGACCCCTGCGGACGAAGGTGCGGAGCATCGAGCGGCCCCTACGTCACGAGGTCCCTCCTTCCTGCGGGTCGACTCGCCTGGCGCAGGCGAAAAGCGCGGAAGATCGACCGGTACCTACGTCGCCATCCAGGCCTTCGACGCCTTCCGCGCCCGCCGCGGTCTGTCGCTCGACGCGGTCATCGTGGGCTGTGCGGCTCTCGGGCTGCTCGGCGTCATCTCGCGGCCCAGCCGCGACTGCGATGTCCTCCATCCACGCGTACCCGAGGCGATTCGGCGGGCCGCGCAGGAGTTCGCGGCGGAGTGCCGCCGGGCGGGTGAGGTCTTGGCAGACGACTGGCTGAACGACGGTCCTTCCTCACTGGTCGACGATCTGCCCGCAGGCTGGGGGGACCGATTGCAGACCGCGTATCAAGGGGAAGCGGTCACGCTTCGCACGCTCGGCCGTCTGGATCTCCTGCGAAGCAAGCTCTTCGCGCTCTGTGACCGCGCGATCGACTTGCCCGACTGCCTGGCGTTGCGTCCCTCGAAGACCGAGCTCGAGGAGCTGTTGCCCTGGCCCGAGGCGCGCGATGCGAATCCAGACTGGCCTGCGCACGTACGCGCGACCATCGTCGATCTCGGGCGGAGGCTCGGCCATGGCGTATAGCCGGCAGATCGAGCCGTCGCCGCCGCCGGAGGGGGCGTCCCTCGCCGACAGGCTCGTGGGTATCGGCATCGGCCTCGCGGGTCGCGGTGCGAGAGACCCCGCCATCGAGGACACGCTGCTCGCTGCATCCATCGAGGGGATGGAGCACGACGACCTCCGCATCCTCGCACTTCTCACCACCTGGCTCGACGTACACCATCCTTGGGTCAATGCCGATCGCCTCGTCCGTGCCGCGGGCACGGTGGAGCACGCGCGGACGCGAACCTACTGGGCCGCCGTTGGCGCGTGGTTGACGAGGGACCGTCGCTTCGCGCGGCTGCAGCGCCTGCATCGGG
>JAUXCH010000612.1 GCA_030618975.1 Planctomycetia bacterium | reverse complement strand
GCCGTGCAGACCTGGTGGAAGGAGTGGATCGCGGAGCGGAAGCGGTTCGTGGAAGCGCAGGACAAGGCGCCTCGCGAAGGCGCTGGAAAGTGAAGGACGGATCATGAGTGGTGGGGGCGCGGTGCTCGTGACGGGTGGGGCGGGGTACGTCGGTCCGCCCGCGGCGCGGGCCCTGGCCGCGAGCGGCCGGCCGGTGGTCGTCCTCGACGACTTCTCGACGGGCCACCGCGAGCACGTGCGGTGGGGCAGCCTGGTGGAGGGCGACATCGCCGACGAGGCCCTGGTCACCGAGACCATCCGAACGCACGGCGTGACCGCGATCCTCCACTTCGCCGCGAAGGCCCTCGTCGGCGAGTCGGTCCGCGATCCCGATCTCTACGATCGCTGGAACCGTGGCAAGACCACCGTGCTGGCCGGCGTCGCGGCCCGTGAGGGGATCGGTGCGATCGTGTTCTCGAGCACCTGCGCCGTGTACGGCAACCCGGACGTCGTGCCGATCGACGAGAACGAGTCGAAGAAGCCCATCAATCCGTACGGCGCCAGCAAGGTCGCCTGCGAGGAGGCTCTCTTCGCCACGGGCATCCCCGTCGCCGCCCTGCGCTACTTCAACGCAGCGGGCGCGGAGCCTGAGCACGGCCTGGGCGAGAGGCACGATCCGGAGACGCACCTGATCCCGCTCGCGCTGCGAGCCCTCAGGACGGGCGAGCCGATCACGGTGCTCGGCACCGACTATCCGACTCCCGACGGAACCTGCGTTCGGGACTACATCCACGTGAGCGACCTCGCCTCGGCGCACGTGCTCGCCCTCGACCGCCTCGAACGGGGGGACGGCGGCGGCGCCTGGAACCTCGGAACGGGTACCGGGGCGTCGGTGCGGGACGTCCTCGAGGCCGTCGGTCGCGTGGCCGGACGGCCCGTCCCCGCCGTGGAGGGACCGCGCCGCGACGGCGATCCGCCCAGCCTCGTGGCGTGCGCGGACCGCGTGCGGCGTGACCTCGGGTGGACGCCCGTGACGAGCGACCTCGACCGGATCGTCTCCGACGCCGCCGCCTACGAGGAGGGAGTCCACGCGTGAGCGTGTGGGTCGTGACGATCGACGGGCCTGCCGGGGTCGGCAAGTCGACCGTCGCGCGGAGACTGGCCGACGACCTCGGCTGGTCGTACCTCGACACCGGCGCCGCCTATCGCCTCGTCACGCTCGCCGCGCTCGACGCGGGCGTGTCGATCGAGGACGAGGCGGCCCTGATGGAGACCATCCGGGACCTGGAGGCACGCTTCGAGACGGACGGGCGAGTGTTCCTGGGCGCCGAGAACGTCACGTCGCGGATCCGGTCGCCCGAGGTGACGGCCGCCGTGCCGCGCGTGGCGGCCCGTCCCGGCGTTCGGAGGTTGGTCGTGCAGAACCAGCGGCGGTTCGCCGCCCGGGCCGGCCGCGTCGTGGCCGAAGGACGGGACACGGGGACGGTGGTCTTCCCGGACGCCGCCGTGAAGGTCTACCTCGACGGCGATCCCGAGGTCCGCGCGCGGCGTCGTCAGGCGCAGGACGGTGGGCTCGCGGCCCTGGGAACCGTGCTCGGAGACCTGCAGGAGAGGGACCGGCTGGATAGCACGCGGGCGGTCTCGCCCCTGGCGTGCGCCGAGGACGCCTGGCGGCTGGACACCACGGACCTGACCCTGGACGAGGTTACGCAGGCCGTCCGTTCTCATGTACGATCGCGGATTCCGATCACGTTGCCCGGCGGGTCCTAGGCCTGGGGTCGCCGGCGCTGCGGACGGCTGCCGAGGCGGGACGGACCCGCCCCGGTCGATCTCGAAACCCCTGTCCAGAAGGCCCCGAGGCGCCTGCGAACACCCCGTTCCCGGCTGCGCCTCGATCCGCATCCCCTGCTCGCTCCGGATGCGTGGAGACCCATGCGCGCACGTGACAAGATCCGCCACTACGACCTCCCGGCCGAAGAGCTGAATGCCAGGATCAACGAGATCCTCGACGTCGTCGGAGACATCGATTCCCGCTACCAGTCCGGCTCCGCGGACTTCACCCCGAACAAGGTGTTGAAGGGCAAGATCGTCGACATCCGCAACGACGAGGTCGTGGTCGACATCGGCTACAAGTCCGAGGGGGTCATCTCGGCCAACGAGTTCCAGGACATCACCGAGTACGACGTTGGCGACGAGATCGAGGTCCTCCTCGAGAGCGCCGACGAGGCCGGCGGTGGCGTGCTGCTGAGCAAGCGCAAGGCCGACCGCATCCGCGGGTGGGAGCGCGTCGTCAAGGAGTACGGGGAGGGCGCGACCGTTCGCGGCCGGGTCATCAAGAAGATCAAGGGCGGCCTGCTGGTCGACATCGGCGTGCCGGTCTTCCTGCCCGCGAGCCAGGTGTCCATCCGCCGCACGAACGACATCAGCGAGTTCATCGGCCGCGACATCGAAGCGCGCATCATCAAGATCGACGAGGAGCGGATGAACATCGTCGTCTCTCGACGGCGCCTCATCGAGGAGCAGCGGGAGGAGGCGAAGAAGACCCTCCTGCAGGAGATCAAGCCCGGCCAGATCCGAACCGGCGTCGTCAAGAACATCGCCGACTTCGGCGCGTTCGTGGACCTCGGCGGCATCGACGGCCTCCTCCACATCACCGACATGTCGTGGAGCCGCCTGACCCATCCGTCCGACATGCTCAAGATCGACGACGAGATCGAGGTCATGGTGCTGCGCGTCGATCTCGACCGCGAACGCATCGCGCTGGGCCTGAAGCAGAAGTTCCCGAGCCCGTGGGAGACGGTCGAGCTCAAGTACCCCGTCGGCAGCCGCGTGAAGGGCAGCGTCGTCAACGTCATGCCCTACGGCGCCTTCGTGAAGCTCGAGGACGGCATCGAGGGTCTGGTGCACATCTCCGAGATGTCCTGGTCCAAGCGGATCAGTCATCCCGAGGAGGTGGTGAGCGTCGGCGACGAGGTCGAGGTCGTAGTCCTCGACATCAACCGCGACAAGCAGGAGATCTCCCTCGGCATGAAGCAGGCCGACGGCGATCCCTGGGACGACGTCGAAGCGCGCTTCCCTCCCGGCACGGTCGTCGAGGGCACGGTTCGCAACCTCACGTCGTACGGCGCGTTCGTGGAGATCGACGAGGGCCTCGACGGCCTCCTGCACGTTTCCGACATGTCGTGGACGAAGAAGATCGCCAACCCCTCCGAGGTCCTGGACAAGGGCGAGAAGGTGAAGGCGGTCGTGCTGTCCGTGCACCCCGACAAGAAGCGGATCGCGCTCGGTCTGAAGCAGCTCGAGCTGGATCCGTGGCAGCGCGAGATCATGGAGCGCTACGCGGCCGACTCGCAACACGTCGGGACGGTCACGAAGGTGACCAACTTCGGGATCTTCGTCGAGCTGGAGGAGGGCCTGGAGGGCCTGCTCCACATCTCGGAGCTCACGCCGACGGACAACCTCCAGGCCGGCACGCCGGTGGCCGTCCGCGTCCTCCGACTGGAGACCGAGGAGCGCAAGATCGGCCTGGGTCTCCTCCGCGGTGAGGAGGCGCAGGAGGTGATCGACGAGTTGGGGCTGCCCACGCCCCCCGCGTCGCTTTCCGAGGCGGAAGAGGGCGAGACCGGCGAGAGCGAGGGTGGCGAGTCCGACGCGGCGGAAGCGCCCGCCGAGGCGATGGATGCGCCCGCCGAGACGACGGATGCGCCCGCCGAGACGACGGAAGCCCAGGCCGAGCCGGCGGAAGCGGCCGCCGACACGACGGATGCGCCGGCCGAGCCGCCGGAAGCG
>JAUXCH010000425.1 GCA_030618975.1 Planctomycetia bacterium | reverse complement strand
CACCCTCGGAGGTCCCAGTCCGAGTCGGCGGACGGGAAGCCGTAGAGGTGCGCGCCGCTGATCGTCGCGAACAGGAGTGCGTGCGGGTGGGTCCGGACGGCCTGCAGCACGGGGCCGGGCAGCTTCACGCGTGGTCCCCCAGGGCCCGGGTCCGCGTGCGGACCAGGTACGCGTTGACGGCCTGGGTATCGGGCCGATCGGGCAGTCTCGTCGTGGCGTAGGCCCGCTCGAAGCGCTCGTGGAGCGCCTTGCGCCAGTCGTTGACACGGTCCCACGGCCAGGTCCCGGCGCGGATCTCGAGCAGCGCCTCGCGGTGCTCGGTACGCAGGGTGAGCTCTCCCGTCTCGAGGACCGAGATGCCGGACTCCAGCAGACGGATCAAGTGCATCGCGTGCTTCCAGTTCGTCCGGCGGTCCTCGGCCTGCGACCGCCGCATCTTCTTGAACTGGGAGAGGACGTAGCCGTTGTAGGTCTGGTAGACGAGCTTCGACAGGAACGTCGAGCGCATGGCCAGGAGTTCCTCGGCGGCCGGTTCGAGCACCTCCACGAGGGGACTGTGGAGGACCTCCAGGACGTTGGGATTCGCCTTCAGCGCGAGGACGAGGAACTTCTTCAGCTCCCAGTAGCACTCCTGCGCCGCGTCGTCCTCGAGCTGCGGCGGCGGATCGTAGAGAGACAGCACCAGGTCGGTCGGCGCCTGGTAGATGCCTCGGCGATCGGTGTCGGACGCCTCGGTGTCGAGGCCGTAGGCGCGCGACCCGACGACGCAGCTGTAGATCACGCGGTCGCGCAGGTCGCGGCCTGCGCGGGTCGCAGGGAGATCGGACAGTGCCCCGCTCTTGAACCGGGACAGCAAGGCGAACTCGTGCCCGTGCACCAGGGCCTCCTGGCCGCCCGGAAAGCGAACGCGGTACGCCCGGAGAGGATCGGCCGGCACCACGAGGATCTCCGCGACGGATCCCGACGGCAGCACCGCGCCGGCGGCGGCGACCTCGACCGTCACGACGACCCGGGTGCCAGGTTGGATGTCCATGCGCGGAGGATACGGGGAGCGGGGTCGGAGGGTCTTCCGGCAGGGCGACGTCCCGCGCACTCGCGCGGCGCACCACGAGGGGTCACCGGGCTCCGTAGGCCTGATCCTGCCACCAGGACAGCTTCACGTCCCGCTCGATGGCCTTGGCGAGCAGCGGGAGGTCGGCTCTCGCCTCGGTGATGTCGAGGGCGGAGATGTCGAGGACCGGCTTCCAGAACCGCGGGCGGAGGATGAAGAGCAGCCCGCGCTGGAGCGAGCACTCGATGACCCAGCGGCGCTTCGTGCCGCGGTTGGCCATCTCGAGGCTGGTGAGCAGCCGCTCGACGTCGATCAGGCCTCCCAGCTTCACCCGCAGGAAGACGTAGGGGTACTCGCTGAGGCTCGGTCGCCCCGCCGAGGCGCCGCTGACGCGGAAGGTGGGGACGACCTCGAGGGCGCGGACCAGCGGGTAGATGATGGGCTCGAAGCCGCGCTCGGCGGCCTCGCGCCGCTCCTCCACGAGCGCGACGCGCGACTCGTCGCCCTGCACGTGACCGCAGAGCCCGCAGAGGTCGACGGCGACGCCCTCGACCTCGGCCTCGGCGACCTGGGAACTCCCGCACTCGTCGCACATCGCCACGGCGCTAGATCCACCCCAGGGGCCAGCCCCCCTCGAACACCTCGACGGCGGGGCCGCGCAGCGTGACCCGGCCGCCGGCGGGCTCCTCCTCCCACGCGACGTGGAGGTCGCCGCCGCGCAGGTGGACGAGGATCTCGCGGTCGGTACGTCCCGTCAGGACGCCCGCGACCGCGACGGCGCACGCGCCGGTGCCGCACGCCTCCGTCTCGCCGCAGCCGCGCTCCCAGGTCCGCTGCCGCACCTCGCCGCGCGAGACCACCTCGACGAACTCGACGTTCGTGCGGTTCGGAAAGGCCGGGTGGCGCTCGACCCGGGGGCCGAGCTCCGCGAGGGGGACCGCGTCGACGTCGTCCACGTAGGTGACGGCGTGCGGGTTGCCTACGGAGACGGCCGTGATCGATAGCGCCCGACCGCCGAGGTCGAGCGCCTCGTCGACGACGCGGCCCGCGGGACCCCGCATCGGGACAAGGCCGCGCTCGAGCAGGGGACGGCCCAGGCCGAGGGCGACCTCGTCGACGCGGAGCCGCCCCCCTTCGCGGCCGGTGGCGCGGACCTCCCAGGTCAGGAGGCCGGCCCCGGTCTCGACCGAACCCGCCTCGGCCCAGGGGACGACGCCGCGCTCCAGGGCGAACTTCACGAGGCAGCGGAGGCCGTTGCCGCACATCTCGGCTTCCGAGCCGTCCACGTTGAACATCCGCATCCTGAGCGGCGCCCGCTCGCCGGGGAGGGCCAGGAGCAGCCCGTCGCTGCCGACGCCCGTCCGGCGGGCGCAGACGGCCCGCGCCAGGGCGGCGGGGTCCTCGACCGGGTGGTGAAACGCGTCCACCACGACGTAGTCGTTGCCGCAGCCGTGCATCTTGGCGAAGGGTAGGGCCGGGGCTTCCACCGGACGGGTCTCCGAGAGGCGGAGATCCTCGCAGGGGGGGCCGGGGAGGCCGAACAAATGCGTGCTGCCGGGCCGCCGGGCGCGGCGATGTGAGTCATTTTGACTCATTATGACTCACTCCAGGCAGCCCGGGTCGGCCCCCGAGCGTGCCCGTGTCGCGCAGGCGGGGCGCGAGCCCCCGGGCACGGCCGCGGCGATGCGACGCCGGACGCGGAGACCGACCCGGTTGCTTTCCGCGGGTAGGATCCCCGGCCCCGGAGGAGACGCCCATGCCCCGCCACGACGACCGCGATCCCGCATCCATTCGCCCCGTGGAGATCATTCGAGGGTTCACGGAGGCCGCCGCCGGGTCGGTCCTCTACCGCTGCGGGCGGACCTGCGTCCTCGTCACGGCGTCGGTCGAGGATCGGGTCCCGCCCTGGATGGCGGGCCGCGGCAAGGGGTGGGTGACCGCCGAGTACGCGATGCTCCCGGGATCCACGAAACAGCGCAAGTCGCGCCCCTCCTCCACGGGGCGGGTCGACGGGCGGACCCACGAGATCCAGCGCCTGGTCGGGCGGTCGCTGAGGGCCGTCGTCGACATGAAGGCCCTCGGCGAGCGGACGATCTGGCTCGACTGCGACGTGCTCGAGGCCGACGGCGGAACCCGGACGGCGGCCATCAACGGGGCCTACGTCGCGCTCTGCGACGCGCTGAGAAACCACGACTTCGGCAAGAGACCGCTGAACCGCTGGCCCATCGAGGAGCCCCTCGGCGCGATCTCGGTCGGCATCGTGAAGGGCGAAGCGCTCCTGGATCTCGACTACAAGGAGGATCACCGGGCGGACGTGGACATGAACGTGGTCATGACCGCGTCGGGCCGCTTCCTGGAGCTGCAGGGCACGGGAGAGAGCCGGCCCTTCACCAGCGAGGAACTCGAGACCCTGCTCGGCCTGGCCCGCTCGGGCGTCGACCAGGTGCTGGCGCGCGTCCGCGAGGTCCTGGCGGAAACGACCCGGGAATGACGACGCTCTGGGTCGCGACGACGAACCGCCACAAGGCACGGGAGATCGCCGAGATCCTCGAGCCGCTCGGGTTCGAGATCGTCGCGCCCCAGGACCTGCCCGAGGTGATCGAGGACGGGGCGACGTTCGCGGCCAACGCCCGGAAGAAGGCGATCTCGGCGGCAGCCCACCTCGGTCGCCCGGCGCTCGCCGACGACTCCGGTCTCGAGATCGAGGCGCTCGGCGGCGAGCCGGGCATCCACTCCGCGCGCTATGCGGGTCCCGGAGCCACGAGCGAGGAGAACAACGCCCTGCTGATCCGGCGGCTCGACGCGCTCGGGCTCGTGGACCCGCGGGCCCGGTTCGTCTGCCACGCCGTGGTGGCCGCGCCCGACGGACGCGTCACGGCCGAGGCGACGGGCCGCGTGGAAGGCGTGCTGCGCTGGCCGGGCGCGGGCGGGGGCGGCTTCGGCTACGACCCCCTGTTCCACCACCCGCCGAGCGGTTGCCGGTTCTCGGAGCTCGAGCCGGGCCGCAAGAACGACGTGAGCCACCGCGGACGGGCGCTGAGGGCACTGGCGGAGGCGCTCGCCGGGGCGTGACTCGCTCCCCTGCTGACGACGCCTACAATCCGCGGCGATGCCCGCCGCTCCCCAGTCCCACATCCGAAATTTCGCCATCGTGGCCCACATCGACCACGGGAAGTCCACCCTGGCGGACCGGATCCTCGAGATCACCGGCCTCGTGGAGCGGGGGGTGGCCGTGCCCCAGGTGCTCGACGACCTCGATCTCGAGCGCGAGCGCGGCATCACGATCAAGGCCCGGGCCGTCCGGCTCCACTACCGGAAGGACGGAACGGAGTACGTCCTCAACCTGATCGACACCCCCGGACACGTGGACTTCTCGTACGAGGTGAGCCGGTCGCTGGCCGCCTGCGAGGGCGCCATCCTGCTCGTGGACGCGACGCAGGGCGTCGAGGCCCAGACGGTCGCGAACGCGTACCTGGCCGTCGAGGCCGGGCTCGAGATCCTGCCGGCCGTGAACAAGGTCGACGTGGCCGGCGCCCGCCCGGAAGAGGTCATCGAGGAGATGCACACCGTCCTCGGGATCGACCCCGAGACCGTGCTGGCGTGCTCGGCCAAGACGGGGCTGGGCGTGAAGGAGGTCCTCGACCAGCTGATCGAGACCGTCCCGCCGCCGATCGGCGACCCCGAGGCACCTCTCCGCGCCCTGCTCTTCGACGCGGTCTACGACGTCTACCGGGGCGTCGTGATCTACGTGCGGCTGATCGACGGGGTGCTCGAGAAGGGCATGCGCGTCCGTCTGGTGGGCAGCGGGAGCGATCACGAGGTGACGGAACTCGGCGTGCTCACGCCGAACCGTACTCCGGTCGAGCGGCTACGCGCGGGCGAGTCGGGCTACATCGTCGCGCAGATCCGCTCGCTCGACGACGTCCACATCGGCGACACGGTCACCACGATGCCGCCGCCGAAGGACCTCGAGGTGCTGCCCGGGTACAAGGAACCGCAGCCGATGGTGTACTGCGGCCT
>JAUXCH010000911.1 GCA_030618975.1 Planctomycetia bacterium | reverse complement strand
GGCCGAGCACGGCGTTCTGGGTGGAACGCCGGTGGGATTCGTCAGCCTCAGGATCGAGAGCCCCGGGACCGAGAGGGGCCGGGCCGTGGCGCACGGGCCCGTGCCCCTCCCGGGACCCGCCACCGCGCGCCGTCTTCTTCGATGCTTCGACACGGGCCTTACAGCGCAGTGAAGGAGGTGCGGGCGCACGCGCCGAGGGCGCCCACCCCCACGGGGAGACGTGGGTCTGAGGCCATCCGTCCGTAGGGCCGTCACGCCTCTCCTGGGAGGGCACGCCCTCGCACGGGGCACGGGAGAGGGCGCGGACCGGACCTGGACTCGGTGGAGGCATCCGGGGGAGATAGGATTCCCGGCGTGGACGGATTCGACCTCGAGCGCGGCACCTATCGGACGCCCCCGCGGCGGCTCTCCGCCTTCGCCCAGTACCTCCCGTCGCTGCGCTTCTACGTCTCCTTCGTGGCCATCGTGACGCGCAGCGCCAACATGTCCGAGCGCGGCGTCTACGACGACGAGCGCTGGGTCCAGAGCAGCCACGACACGCGGCGCTGCCTCGAGACGGCAGGCGTGAGGATCTCGGCCGTCGGGTTGGACCACGTGCGCGACCTCGACGGTCCCTGCGTCTTCGTCGGCAACCACATGAGCATGCTGGAGACCCTCGTCCTCCCCGGCTTCGTGCAGCCGCTCCGGCCGGTGACCTACGTCGTCAAGGAGAGCCTGGTCCGCTACCCCGTCTTCCGCCACGTCATGCGGTCGCGGGATCCGATCGTCGTCACGCGTACCGACCCGCGCGCCGATTTCCAGACGGTGATGCAGGGGGGGGTGCGCCGGCTCGCCGAAGACCGTTCGCTCATCATCTTCCCGCAGACCACACGGACGCGGCACTTCGACCGCAAGGAGTTCAACAGCATCGGCGTGAAGCTCGCGCGGCGTGCCGGCGTGCCCGTCGTGCCGATCGCCCTCAGGACCGACGCCTGGGCGCCCGGGAAGCGGTTCATCAAGGAACTGGGCCCCGTCGACCCCGCGCAGGAGGTCCACTTCGCCTTCGGGGAGCCGATCCCGGTGATCGGCCGGGGCGCGGAGGCGCAGGAGCGGACCGTCCGGTTCATCGAAGAGCACCTCGAGGCGTGGGGGCTGCCTCCGGTGCGCGACGACGCGCATCGGGAGCAGCGGTAGCCGTACGCCCGCGACCGCTCCCGGGCGGGCGGGCATCGGGTTGGGCTCGAGCGCCCGGGCCGTAGGATCGTGCCGAGTCGCGCGGCCTGCCCGCCCTACGGAGGACGATCCGTGAGAATCCAGTCGATCCAAGCCGCCCTGATCCTGGTCTGCCTGCTCGGCGCAGGCCCCGCCCGCGGAGGCGAGGCGGCCGCCGACGACGGGGGAGCGTGGATCGAGGACGTGGTGCCCGAGCCCTACCGCGCGCTCGTGGACACGTCGCTGACCTGGGCCGGTGAGAACGCCAAGGAGATCGAGGCGTTCCTGAAGGGCAGGACGCCCGAGCAACGCAGGGCCGCGTCGTTTCTCGTCGCCTACATGCCGCCGAGCGACCTGGCGGTGGCGACGGAGGCCGTGCTCGCGGAGCACCTGGACATGGCGTTCGAGGCGCGGAAGGACCTGCCGTGGTCGTCGAGGGTGAGCGATGACCTCTTCTTCCACTACGTGCTGCCGTGCTGCGCCACGCAGGAGCCGCTGGAGGCGTGGAGGGCCTATCTCTACGAGCGGATCGCCCCGCGCGTGCGGCACCTGGAGTCGATGGTGGACGTCGCGCTCGAGGTGAACCGCTGGTGCGGGGAGCGCTTCACCTACAAGCCGTCCCAACGGCGTGACCAGGGCGTCTTCGAGAATCTCAAGCGCGGCGTGGGTCGCTGCGAGGAGATGATGATCCTCTACATGGCGGCCGCTCGTTCGGTCGGCCTGCCCGTGCGCGCGTGTTCCACGCCGCTCTGGTCGACGTGCGACTCCAACCACGCGTGGGTCGAGGTCTGGTGCGACGGCGCGTGGCACTATCTCGGCGCCTGCGAGCCGAAGGACGCGCTCGACACGGCGTGGTTCACCGTGCCCAAGTCGGAGGCCAAGCGGTCT
>JAUXCH010000403.1 GCA_030618975.1 Planctomycetia bacterium | reverse complement strand
TCCGACGTCACGTTCGGCGAGGTCTGGACGACGGCGGCGTGGGCGGTGGTCCTGGGGTGCGAGCCCGTCAAGGGTGGTCGTCCCGGGCTGCCCGTCTGGACCGGCCGCTGACGCCGGCCGGGGGCCGTCCGGACCGGCCGCTGAAGCCGGCCGGGAGGCCGTCTGGACCGGCCGCGGACCCTGGGCCGGAGGGCCGCCTGGACCGGCCGCCGACGCGGGCCGGAAGGCCGTCCGGATCGGCTTTTGGGTGCGCTCCCCGGGGGGGGCTTTGATTGGGGGGCGAGAGACCGGGGCGGTACAGTCCGCCGTTCCAGCAAGGTCGCCGCGCATCGTCGCGCAGGCGCAACTCCCGTTCCCTCGTCCCAGGATCGAACGCCATGACGGACAAGACTGCAGATCTGGCCGGCCCCGGCATCAGCACCTACGAAGAGGTGGAGAAGATCCTCCCCTCGGACTACGCCTCGGACCTCACCCCGATGGAGACCATGCAGGCGCTCTACGCGGTGAAGGAGTACATCGAGAAGGGCCTGGCCCGTGAGCTGAACCTGCAGCTCGTCCAGGTGCCGCTGATCGTGACGCGCGAGAGCGGCGTGAACGACATGCTGGACCGCGACGGCTCCCGTACACCCGTCGAGTTCCCGGCCGGCCTCGGCATCGACCCGCGGCTCAACGCCCAGATCGTGCAAGCCGCGACGAAGTGGAAGCGTCCCGCTCTCGCGCAGTTCGGCTGCAAGCCCGGCGAGGGCATCAACACCGACATGCGCGCCGTGCGCAAGGACTACTTCCTCGATCACGACCACTCCTCCTACGTAGACCAGAGGGACTGGGAGAAGGTGATCACCGCCGAGGACCGCAACCTCGACTACCTCAAGGACACGGTGCAGAGGATCTGGAAGGTGATCCTGGGCGCGGGCAAGCTCGCGCAGGAAATGTTCCCGAAGCTGGGCGACAAGTACGGCGACCTCCCCGAGGAGCTCAAGTTCATCCACGCCGAGGAGATCCTGGACATGTACCCGGATCTCCCGCGCAAGCAGCGCGAGACGAGGATCATCCAGGAGTACCCGGCGGTCTTCATCACCGGCATCGGCTGGCCCCTCGAGGACGGCTACCCGCACGAGATGCGCGCGGCGGACTACGACGACTGGGTCACCGAGACGGTCGAGAAGGACGGCAAGAAGTTCCACGGCCTCAACGGCGACATCCTCGTGTGGAACCCGGTCACGAAGCGCCGCCACGAGCTGACGTCGATGGGCATCCGCGTGACGAAGGAGACCCTCGTCGAGCAGATGAAGATGGCCGGCCTCGAGAAGGACCTCGATCTCCCCTACCACCAGATGATCCTCAAGGACGAGATCCCGCTCTCGATCGGCGGCGGCATCGGCCAGTCGCGCACCTACATGTACCTCCTCCGCAAGGCCCATCTGGGAGAGGTGAGCGTCACGATCTGGCCCGAGCAGCTCAAGAAGATCTGCGCCGACAAGAACATCCACGTCCTCGAGTAGCCCCATCCCTCCACGGCCGTCTTGAACGGCCGTCCTCCACGACCATCCTCCAGAGTGGAGCCCGGTGCCATGCGGCACCGGGCTCCGCGCGGGGGTCTACCTCCGGCGCCGCCATGCCCGATCGCACGATGCTGCTCTGGGACGAGCCCGAAGGGCGGTCCTCCGGCTGGAGCGCCACCGCGCGCGGTAGCCTCGAGGCGCATCTCGGCATCCCGCGCCCCGAGTGGAGCGCGGACGATCTGGTCCGTTTCGCTCGCGGCCGGGGCATCCGCCTGGTGAGCCTGATGCACGGCGGAGGCGACGGTTGGCTGAAGACCCTCGACTTCGTCCCGCGTAGCGACGCGCACCTCCTCGACATCCTGGACGCGGGGGAACGCGCCGACGGCTCGAGCCTGTTCGGCAGCCTGGGCATCCCGCCGGACGCCTCGGACATCGTGCTTCGCCCCCGGCTCCAGACGGCGTCCCTCGATCCCTTCGCGGCCGTGCCGACGCTGGCCGTGCTCTGCGGGCACGCCGGACGCGACGGCCGGCCGCTCGCGGTGTCTCCGGACACGATCGTGCGCCGCGCGTACGAGCGGCTCTTCGAAGAGACGGGCATCCGCCTCGAGGCGCTCGGCGAGGTGGAGTTCTTCCTCGGCCGCCGCGCGAGCGAGGAGGACGTCTACGGCGCGGACGACCGCGGCTACCACGCCGCGTCGCCCTTCGTCTTCGGACAGGCGTTGCGGCGTCGCGCACTGACCTGCCTCGCCGACATGGGGATCCCGGTGCGCTACGGCCACAGCGAGGTCGGGTACATCGAGGCCCGGTCTCCGGGCGGCGTTCTCTGGGAGCAGCACGAGATCGAGCTCGACCTCCTGCCGCTTCCCGACGCCGCCGACGCGGTGCTCCTCACCCAATGGGTGCTGCGCAACCTCGCGCACCGCGAGGGCATGCAGTGCAGCACCGAGCCGATGATGTCGGAAGCCCACGCGGGCAACGGCTTGCACTTTCACTTCTCGCCCCGGCGCCGGGGCGCCCACCTGGGGGGCCGCGACGTCGACGGACGCCTCACCGACCCCACCCGCTGGCTCGTGGCGGGCCTGGTGCGCTGGGGCGACGCGCTCATGGCCTTCGGCAACCGCGTGCCGAGCTCTTTCAAGCGCGTTCGCCAGGGCCGCGAGGCCCCTCACGCGATCGTCTGGGGCGAGTACGATCGGTCCGCGCTGGTGCGCCTGCCGATGAACGCGACGACGGAGGACGGCCGGACGGTCGCCCCGCCCACGATCGAGTTCCGGCTGCCGGACGGCTCCGCCCACCCCCACCTCGTCCTCGCCGGCGCCGCCCAGGCCATGTGCGACGCCGCCGCGGACGGCGCGGAGCTCGATGCGCTGCTGGAGCGGACCCGGACGGGTCACGGCGACGGCGGCCGACCGGTCCCGCACGGTTTCCCCGCCGTCGCCGACGCGCTGCTTGGCGCGCGCTCCGTGCTGGAGGCCGGCGGGGTCTTCCCCGCGGCCCTCGTCGATCGGACCCTCGAGAGCCTCCGCGGCCGACGCGGCTGATCCGACCTCCCCGCCGGCCCACGGGCTCCCCCCCGTGCGCCCGTCGCTGCCGTAGCATCCGGGCATGCCGCCGGACGCCGCAATCGGGACCTGGGTGCTGGGAGGGCTGGGCGCGAGCTCGGCGGGGGGCGGCTCCCTCTCCCTCCACGCCTGGATCGCGGTCGGCGTCCTCGTCGTGGCCATGACGCTCTTCATCACGAAGCTGGTGCCGCTCTGGGTCACGGCCCTGTCGATTCCCGTGGTGCTCGCGGCCACCGGGACCCTGGAGCCCGCGCGCGTCGCGCTGGCCGGCTTCGGGAACGGCGCCGTGATCGCGCTGGCCGGCGTGTTCATCCTCGGTGCGGGCCTCGAGGCGACCGGCGTCGCCACGATCATGGGACACGGGCTCGAGCGTCTCGGCGGGCGCAGCGAGACGCGCATCGTGATCGTCATCATGGTTCTGACGGCCGTGATGTCCGCGTTCCTCTCCAACGCGGCGACCGTCGCCGTCCTGCTCCCCGCGGTGGCCGTCCTGGGCCGCCGCACGCAGATCCCGGTCTCGCGCCTGATGATGCCGCTCGCCTACGCGGCGATCCTCGGCGGTACGCTGACCCTGATCGGCACCACTCCCCACCTGATCCTCGCGGAGGAGATGCGCGAGCGGGTGGGCCGCAGCCTCGGCGTGTTCGAGTTCGCGAAGATCGGGGCGCCCGTCGCAGCGATCGGCATCCTCTACATGGCGACGATCGGCGTACGCCAGCTGCCGAAACGTCGCACGCAGGACCGCCTGCGCGCGGCGCACGTCCCGGAGGAGCTGGCGCGCAGCTACGGGTTCGAGGGCACGCTCTACCGCATGCGCGTCGTCGACGGGTCGCACGTCGTCGGCAAGACGATCCGCGACGCGGCCATCCGCAGCCGCTACCAACTCGACGTGATCCTCGTGTTCCGTCCCGGCGCGCCGCTCGCGCAGCGGTACGAACAACCCTCGCCGGACCTCGTGATCCAGGCCGAGGACCACCTGTACCTGGAGGGGCGGGCCGAGGACGCGTGGCACTTCGCGGAGGAGGAGGTCGTCCAGTTCGGCTTCGCCGGCCCGAAGGCGCTCGAGCGCATCCTCGGCCGCGGCGTCACGCTGGGTGAACTCACGCTGGCGCCGCGGGCGGACGCGATCGGCAAGACGCTTCGCGACCTGGAGTTCAGGAAACGAACCGGCCTCAACGTCCTCTCCATCTGGCGACGCGACCGCGTGTTGACCACGGACGTGGCCACGAGGGAGCTGAGGCTCGGCGACGCGTTCCTCGTCAGCGGCCCGCCGGCCAGGCTGCGGGCCATGCGCGACGACCCCGACTTCATCCTCCTGGGCGATCACGTCGCGATCGGGGACCGCAGCCGGGCCCCCATCGCCGCGCTCGCCGTGCTCGTGGCCCTGCTTCCCCCCCTGTTCGGGTGGCTGCCCCTCGCGCTCAGCGTGATCGCAGGCGGCCTGCTGATGGTGCTGACGGGCTGCCTGTCACCCGCGCAGGCGCGGCGGGCGGTCGACTGGCAGATCCTCTTTCTCCTGATCGGGACGATTCCCCTGGGCATCGCCCTCGATCAGCAGGGCGTCGCCGCCCACGTGGCGTCCGGGATCCTGGGACTCCGCGAGGCGTTGGGCGAACCGGGCATCCTCGCCGCGCTCTACCTGCTCGCGGCGCTTCTCAGCACGACGAGCAACAACGCCGCCACGGCCGTGATCCTCGCACCCGTGGCCGCCCAGGTGGCCACGGCGGGTGACATCGACCTCTCGAAGGCCTTCCTGGCGGTGGCCTACGGGACGAGCTGCGCCTTCCTCCTCCCCTTCGCCCACCAGTGCAACCTCATGGTGATGGGCCCCGGCGGCTACGAGACCCGCGACTTCGCGCGGGTGGGGCTCGGCATGAGCCTGGTGACGGCGGCCGGCACGATCGCCCTCCTGTCCCTCTTCTAGTTCCGGGGGCGGACCGTGCCCTTCGTCCCGTGGGACGGGATGGAAACCCGGTTGCTTGTCACGGGCCCCGTCCCTCCGTATTCTGGTTGCCGTCGGGGCGGGCTTCGTAGGGGCGTCGTAGGGTGCCGGTGCGGAAGGATCCCCTTGCACCCCGGCGGCCTGAACCCTGGGAGCACGACATGCTTCGATCCTCAGCCCTCCTCCTCGCGTGCGTCACCGTCCTCGCCCTCGCCGCCGGCTGCGGCGGTGGTGGGACGCCCGCCACCTCGGGCAAGTCGGAGGCCAAGCGGTCTTAGGAAGACAACATC
>JAUXCH010000547.1 GCA_030618975.1 Planctomycetia bacterium | reverse complement strand
GCTCACAGAACGACATGGCTACGATCCGACTTCTGTCGATCGTGCTCAACGGCGTCACGTGGCTCACGGGCCTGCTGATCTTCTCGTGAGGACGGGACTGGCGTCCACGGCCCTCGGCGGGTAGAGGACGGGCATGCGAAACCTGATCGCGCTGCTCGCTCCCGTGTTCCTCGTGGCGACGCCCTGCCTCGCGGGGCCCGTCCGGGAGCCCCTCGACCGCCCCAACGTCGTGATCCTGTTCTGCGACGACGCCGGCTACGGCGACTTCGGCTTCACGGGGCATCCGACGATCCGGACGCCGCACGTCGACCGGATGCGTCGCGAGGGGCTGGCCTTCACCCAGTTCTACAGCGCATCGCCTGCCTGCACGGCGAGCCGCTACGCGCTCCTCACCGGACGGCTGCCACGCCGCTCGGGCTTCCCGTGGGTCGTCTACCCGCAGAGCGCGCGCGGGATCCACGAGCAGGAGATCACGATCGCGGAGGCCCTGCAGGCACGCGGCTACCGGACGGCCCTGTTCGGGAAGTGGCACCTCGGCTTCCCCAACGAGAACAACGGCCACGACCCGACGTTCCTGCCCCTGGCCCACGGCTTCGAGCGGTGGTACGGCCTCCCCTACAGCAACGACATGCGGCCCCCGAAGTGGCCCGCGCTTCCGCTGCTGTCCGGGCCGGCGGACGGACTGGACGCGCCGATTCCGGGCTACCGGTTGGAGGCGTCGAATCCCGACCCGTCCACGCTCACGAACGCGTACACCGACCGGGCCGCCGCGTTCCTCCGCGAGCACGCCGACGTCCCGTTCCTGCTCTACGTGGCCTACGCCATGCCGCACGTCCCGCTCTCTCCGGGGCAGGGCTTCGCGGGACGGTCGCGCCGCGGCGTCTACGGGGACGTCATCGAAGAGATCGACGCCAGCGTGGGACGGATCCTGGGCGAGATCCGCGCGCTGGGTCTCGCGCGAAACACGCTCGTTGTCTTCACGAGCGACAACGGGCCGTGGATCGTCAAGGGCGTGCGCGGAGGCTCGGCCGGACCGTTCCGCGACGGGAAGGGCAGCACGTGGGAGGGCGGCATGCGGGTCCCCGCGCTCGCGTGGTGGCCGGGGCGCATCGAGGCCGGCACGACCTGTCTCGCCGCGAGCAGCACGCTCGACGTGTTCCCGACCGCCGTGCGCCTGGCCGGCGGCGCGCTGCCCGCGGACCGGACGATCGACGGCCGCGACCTCTCGCCCCTGCTCCTGGGGACGGGAACGGTGGAGGATCGCCTGTTCGTCTACGGCGGTCCGGGGAACCGGACGCAGGCCGTGCGCCTGGGACGGTTCAAGCTCCACGTGCAGACGAACAGCCAGACCGGCTCGGACCACGGCTGGCCGGACGTCTCCCGGGAGAAGCCCGTGCTCTTCGACGTGGAGGTCGATCCCGGCGAACGGTTCGACCTGGCGGCCGAGCACCCGGACGTCGTCGCGAGGCTCCTGGCCGCGCTCGACCGCTTCGAGGCCGAGGCCCGGGAGGAAGGCACCTTCTGGGACGAGGGCGACTGACCGCAGGGTGTCCGTCGGGGTCGGCGGGGGAGCGGCGGCACCTCCCGCGATCTGCCGTGAAATGCGCGGAAGATCGACCGGTACCGACCTCTGCCGTGAAATGCGCGGAAGATCGACCGGTACCGACCTACTCCGGTACCGACCTACTCGCCGGCCAGGTGCGCGCGCCGGGCCTCGGTCTGCAGGAACTCCCGGTAGGTGTCGCTCGTCCGAGCCAGCTCGGCGTGGGTCCCCGTGGCGACCAGGCGTCCCCCCTCGAGCACGAGAATCCGGTCTGCCCGCCGGATCGTGGCCAGCCGGTGCGAGACGAGGAAGACCATCGTGTCCGGGGTCTCCTCGGCGAGCTCGGTCCAGAAGCGGTCTTCGTTTCGGGCGTCGAGGCTGGCCGTGCAGTCGTCGAGCAGCAGGACGTCGGGTCGGCCGGCCAGGGCCCGCGCGATGGCGATGCGCTGCCTCTGCCCACCGCTCACGAGGGTGCCCTTGCGACCGATCCCCGTGTCGAGGCCGTCCGGCATGCGCTCGACGTCGGAGTCCATCTGGGCGATGGCGAGGCAGCGCCGGATCCAGGCTTCGTCCTGTGTCCGACCGAAGCCCACGTTCTCCCGCACCGACTCGGAGAAGAGCGTGGACTCCTGCGGCACGTACCCGATGCGGCGACGGAGCGCGTCCGTGTTCCAGTCCGACCACGGCCGCCCGTTCACGGAGAGCGTCCCCTCCTCAGCGGGCACCAGGCCGGTGAGGAGCCGCATCAGGGTGGTCTTGCCGCAGCCCACCGGACCGACGACGGCGATGCGCTCGCCGCGCCGGACGTCGAAGCGGATTCCGGCCAGGGCGGGCGGCAGCGCGTCGCGGTAGCGGAACCCGACATCGTCGAGGGCCAGCGACTCGATGCGTCCCGGATCGTCGCCCTCCTCCGTCCGCTCCACGACGACGGGATGGGCCAGGACCTCCAGCTCGCGGTCGACGCTGACGAACGCCTGCCGGGCGGTCACGAACAGGTTGGGCAGGTCCATCATCGGGTAGAGCAGCATGTCCAGGTAGACGTAGAGCGCCATCAAGGTGCCGAGGCTGAGCTCGCCGTCGATCACCTTGAGGCCGCCGAGGGCGAGGACGATCGCCTGCCCGATGCGCGCGACGATGTGATCCATCTCGTGCACCAGGACGACGAGCTTCGCGAGCTTGAGCTGGATCCCGACGCGATCGTCGAGGATCTCGGACAGCCTCCTCTCCTGGCCGTGGTCGGCATTGAAGGCCTTGACGATACGGACGCCGCCCAGCGCGGACTCGATCAGGTTGTTCGTGCGTGAGACGGCCTCCTGCTGCCGTCCGTACATGTTCCCGAGCTCGCGTCGCGCCAGGTAGAAGACGTAGAGCATGATCGGCACGGGCGCCATGGCGAACAGGGCCAGTTGCCAGTCGAGCAGCAGCATGGCGATCACGCAGAAGAGGAACTTCGACGCGGAGTCGATGAACCGGAACACGCCCGAGCAGGCGAACCAGGCGATCCGCGGATAGTCGGCGATGTCGTCGGTGAGGCGCGTGACGAGGTCGCCGGTCCGGTACGTGCCGAAGAAGGTGTGGTCCTTCTCCAGGATCGACGAGAAGACGCGCTCGCGCACCGCCTTCTCGATGATGTTGTTCATCCACGCGCGGAAGCCGGGGTAGAAGCCGACGACGAGACGACCCACGAGGATCAGCGCGAAGATTCCCTCGACCGTGTACAGGCGCGAACCCAGCTCGCCTGCCCCGATCGCGTCGATCGCCACGCGGAAGGCCAGGGGGTAGACGATCGCGAGCGCCGAGGAGAGGAGCGTGAGCGCCAGCAGTCCGGCGGCGAATCGCCGGTGCGGCGCCCAGAAGCCGGCGAGCCAGGCGACGCGGTCGCGTGTCGTGGCCGCGCGCGCCGTCATGCGACCTCCCCGTCGCTGAACTGGAGGTCGAACAGGTCGCGGTAGATGCCGCCATGCTCGTAGAGCTGGGTATGGGTTCCCTCTTCCGCGATGCGCCCGTCGTGCACGACCAGGATGCGGTCGGCGTTCACGATCGTGGCGAGGCGGTGGGCGATGATCAGGCTCGTCCGGCCGGCCAGGAGCCGGTCGATCGATGCCTGGAGCCGCCTCTCCGTCCCGGGATCGACCGAGGACGTCGCCTCGTCGAGCACCAGGATGTCCGGGTCGCGGACCACGGCGCGCGCGAAGCTGAGCAGTTGCCGCTCCCCCATCGAGAGGTTGGAGCCGCCTTCGCTCAGGATCTCGTCGAAGCCCCGCGGCAGGGACTCGATCACACCCTCGGCGCCGACGATGGCCACGGCCCGCTCGAGGTTCTCCTGCGGGATCTCGTCGACGAGCGCACGCAGGTTGTCGCCCACCGTTCCGGGGAAGAGGTGGATGTCCTGCAGGACGAGCCCGATGCGCTCACGCCAGGCGCGCTGCGTGTAGTCCCGGATGTCGGTTCCGTCGAGCGCGACGCGTCCTTCGGTCGGCTCGTAGTAGCGGAGCAAGAGGTTGGTGAGCGTGGTCTTGCCACCGCCCGACAGGCCGACGAGCGCGACTCTCTCTCCGCGCTTCACGGAGAACGAGACGTCGTCGAGCGCCTTCGTACCCCCGTCGTAGCTGAACGT
>JAUXCH010000970.1 GCA_030618975.1 Planctomycetia bacterium | reverse complement strand
GTAGGGTCGTCTGTACCACTCCTAGAAGCAGAAGCGTGAAGAACTGACGACGGGTGACGCGAACTCTGACGCGGAACAGGGCGGCTGCACAGAGGAGCAGGCCCCCCGCGAGTAAGAACCGCACCGCCGCAAAAATAAGCACATCACTCAGCCCGCTCGTGCCACGCCCCGGCGCCCCACAGGGCGCCGACGAGGCCGATCGTGCGGACGACCTGCCAGGCGAAGCCCTTCACGGCCCCGCGGACGGCGGCCACGGCGCAGACGACGGCCACGATCGTGTCGGGGGTGGAGAGGGCGGCCAACATGCGGGGATCGTACCGCGCAGGGCGTGGGTCGGGCCTCGATCGGTCCGGCTGTTGCGAAGCGGTACGATGCGCGATCGCGTCCTTTTTGGAGCCCCCCATGCGTTTCCTCCCGCTGCGTGTCCTCCCCGCCCTCCTGCTGGTGGCTGCGATCGTGCTCCCCGCCCGTGCGGAACCCGAGACCGAGCCGGGGATCCGTGAGGAACCCCTGGCGCCCACGGACGCCGAGCGCGAGGCCGTCCTCGCGTTGGTCGACGAGCTCCGCGTGGAGGCCGCCGCCCTCCGCGGACTCGAGTGGAAGGAGACGATCCCCGCCGACCTGCTGTCCCGCGACCAGCTCGAAGAGAACCTGATCGAGATGGTGATGGCCGAGACCACGCCCGAGGAGATCGAGCGCGATACCCGGATCCTGAGGCGCCTGGGCATGATCGGGCCCGACGAGGATCCGTTCGAGATGATGCTCGGGGCGATGAAGGAGATGATCGGGGGCTACTACAATCCCGAGGAGCGCAAGCTCTACCTCATCGCGGGCATGACCGGCGAGGCCCAGAAGCCCGTCATCCTCCACGAGCTCATCCACGCCCTCGAAGACCAGCACTACGATCTCCGGGGCCGGTCCGAGCCGTTCGAGGACGACCCCGACCGGCTGTTCGCCGAGAAGTGCATCACGGAGGGGAGCGCGGAGTTCGCCCGCGAGCGCTACCAGGAGGCGCATCCCGACGTCGCGAAGCTCTTCCTGGCGGAGCAGCAGAAGCCCGAGAACATGCGGAAGCAGATGCGGATCCTCGGGAAGATCCCCGCCTTCCTCATCCTCTCGACGCTTCTCCACTACCAGCTCGGCCCGGCCTTCGTGACCCGGGCGGTAGGCGACGACTTTCCGGGCGGCATCCACGCGCTCTACGAGGACGGGCCCGTCAGCCAGGAGCAGTTGATGCACCCCGAGAAGTGGTTCGGGGAGCGGAAGGACTATCCGCAGAACGTGGTCTGGGGCGGCGATTTTCCCGCCGTGGCGGGCGAGGGTTGGGAGAAGGTCCACGACATGACGGAGGGCGAGCTCGATCTCGCCATCTACCTCGACTTCTTCCTCGGAAGCACCCACGGGCGTTTGAACCTGATGGGGATGATGCAGGGGCAGTACGTCGTGCCGCGCGCGAAGAAGGCCGCGGCGGGGTGGGACGGTGGTCGCGTCTACTTCATGGAGCAGGAGGGGCTGCCCGTCGCCTGGATCGAGGCCATGGTCTTCGACACCGTCGAGGACGCCACCGAGGCGGTGGACGCCATGATGGATGCGCTTCGGAAGGCGAACGAAGGCACGTTCGCGCTCGTCGGCAAGGCCGACACGGGCCCCGGCAGCCGCACCTTCGACTACCAGGGCGAGTACGGTCCCGGGCGCATCCGTCAGAACGGCACGGAGGTGCTCACCGTCGACGGCGTCCCCGAGAACGTCTTCGACAAGGTCTGG
>JAUXCH010000909.1 GCA_030618975.1 Planctomycetia bacterium | reverse complement strand
TCGACCGGTCCGCCGTATCCGACGCGCACGGCCGCTTCCGGATCGAGGGGTTGGAGGAGGAGGTCCGCACCTGGGTCTGGGCGCTTCCGGCGCCGCCGCACGCGAGCGCGCGCGCTCTCGCGACGCCCGGCGCGGACCGGGCGGCCCACGTGATCCTCCACCTCGGGCGCGGCGCCCCGCTTCGAGGTCGCGTCGTCGACGCGAGCGGTCGCGGCACCCCGGCCTGGATCGACGCCACGCTGCCGTATCGGAACGAACACCGGGCCGCCGGGGCCGGGACCTGGTGCGTGCGGGGGCAGGCCACCGCACCCGACGGACGATTCGTGCTCGACGCGGTACCCGACGGGGTCGTGTGGCTCAGCGCCTTCGCCCCCGGCGTCGGCGCCCGCACGCTCCTCCCCGTTTCCACCCCCGCCGGGCACGAGGTGCTCGTGCGGCTCGGCGAGCAGCCCGGTGCCACGCTTCACGGCTACGTCCGGGACGTCGCCGGGGAGCCCATCGCTGGCGCACGGCTGTTCGCACGCGTGCGAGTACGCCGACTGGGTTTCGGACACGAGGAGATGGCCGGCCTGGTCGCACGCAGCGACGAGGCCGGCCGGTACCGGATCGCGAACCTGCCCACCGGACGCATCCAGGAGATCCGCGTCGAGGCGCAGGACTTTCGCGAGTCGCGCTATCTGGGCAGTGGCATCCGCGTCGAGGCGAACGAGACGATTCCCTTCGACGTCGTGCTGCTTCGCGGATGCACCCTGGAGGGGCGGGTCGTCGACGAGCTCGGTCGCCCCGTCGAGAACGCCAGGGTATGGGCTGCGGGCCTCAGGCCTCCCGGGTCGCCGCCCATCACGTCGCGCGCCGGCAACCCCGTGAGGGTCACCGATGCGGCGGGACGCTACCGCATCGAAGGCCTCTTCGCGGGCAGGAAGAGCCTCCAGGTGAATCACCCGGAGCGGCAGCAGGCGGGGTACGTCCTCGTCGAGGGCGCGGACGGCGCCGTCGTCCAGGTGCCCGACGTGCGGATGGTGCCGAAGTCCACGGAACCGCAGAGAGCGGCGTCTCCGTCGCCGACCGCGACGTCTGCCGTCGAAGAGGAAGGCGCGATCGAAGGCCGCCTGCTGGCCCCCGACGGATCGCCGGTCCCGGGGCTCGAAGTCCAGGCCACGTCGCCCGCGGGCGCCGAGACCGTCGTCATCGCCGGCACGCTCGGGTTCTTC
Organism: Planctomycetia bacterium; assembly: GCA_030618975.1. Taxonomy (GTDB): domain Bacteria; phylum Planctomycetota; class PLA2; order PLA2; family JAEUHO01; genus JAUXCH01. Next base: position 883 of record JAUXCH010000909.1, on the reverse strand, counting down.
CGGGTGGACCTCGCCTTACCCGGCACGTGGCGCCTGCAGGCTCGGGACAGGAGGGGAAACGCCCTGGGCGAGGAGGTCGCCGTCGAGGTCCGTGCGGAGCGGGTGACCCGCGACGTGCAGGTCCGGACGTACGAGTCCCACACGTTGGCCGGGGGCGTCGTGGACGAGCACGGGGAGCCCGTGGCCGGGGTCTCGGTGAGCGCCCACGTGGCCGGGGCGGATCGGTCCCGCGGCCCCGGCGGCGGGACCTGGACGGACCTGGACGGCGAGTTCGAGATCACGGTCTTCCAGGAGACGGAGTGGTCGCTCCGGGTGGACGGCCGGACGTGCCCGGGCCGCTACGAGTCCGGCCGGCGGGGCATCCGCCTCGTTCACCGGACGGAGCCGACGCGTCAGGTCGTGATCGTGGTCCGGGATCCCCTGGGCACGCCGATCCTCGGCGCCCGCGTCGTCGTCCGGTGGACCCCCCCGGGACGGCGCCGAAACGACGGCAGGAGCGCCCGGCCGGGCGGCGGGCGCTACTACTGCCGGGTCCCGCAAGCCGTCGAGACGGTGGACGTCGAGGTGGAGGCGGCGCTCGACGAGGAGGGTCGGCCGCTCGACGTGGCGCCGTTCGAGGTCCAGGGCATCGCGCTCGGAGACGACCCGATCGAGGTCCAGCTGGAGCGTGGCCGATCCCTGCTGGTGCTCGTGACCGACCCGCAGGGCCGGCCCGTGGCCGGGGCGATGGTGTGCGTACGTCCCGTCCTGGCCACGGCCCGGAGGGAGCACTGGCACGCGGGCGGCGCGGACGTCCATCGAACGGACGCGAACGGACGCTTGACCGCCGTCGGCCTGTCCCCCGACGCTTCGATCGTCGTCCTGGTCGTGACCGGGGGGCCGC
>JAUXCH010000324.1 GCA_030618975.1 Planctomycetia bacterium | reverse complement strand
GCACGGCAAGACCCCGCCCGGCATCGAGGAGCCGACCGACCAGGCCGAGAGGGCGTGGAAGGGGAACGGCTTCGAGCATGTGAAGCGCACGATGCTCGACGGCGTCGGCCACTCCGCCTGCCCGCGCCGCGTCTGGGCCTTCGTCGACGAAGTGCGCGGGGACTGACGACCACGCTTCGGGGACCACCACGCTTCGGGGTCAGGCGGAAAACGCTGATTCTCGCGAATCTACCGTAGCTCCCGCGCGCTCCGCGCGATTCGCACACAGGCGCAGGGGGTTCTTCCGAGCGTGGCCGGTGGTGAGCGCCACCGAATCACGCCTGACCCCGAGGCGTCCCTGGACGGGGTGTGCGGGGACAAGCGGCCGCCTTTCGCATCTGGCGCTCCCAACGCGAAACGCGTAGGCTGCGTAGGCCTTGGGAGGTGCGTGACGCATGAGGACACTGGCCGCTCGGACCCTTGCCAGCCTCGGTCTGGCCACGATCGTCTTCGCCTGCGGGGGCGGAGGAGGCGGAGTGCCGGATACGGGTCTCCTGCGCGGCGACTTTCGCAGGATCGCCGACGGGGGCATCGACGATCGCATCAACGCCTACCCCTGGGGCGTGGAGCTGTTCGACGGTGACAGGGACGGCACCCCGGAGATCTACATCGGGACGTTGGCCAATGCCTTGTGCATGCAGGCGGGTGTGGTCGGCCTGCCGCCCGAGCGCTGGCAGTGTCCGAACGAGCTGTGGAACGAGGACGACATCCGACCCTACTTCCTCGCCTGCCTCCACCCCGCTGTCATCTTCCGCGGCACGTACGACCCGGTGACCGACGACTTCACGTGGGACCGGGTCTTCGAGCCGCCGATCGACCAGGTCTTCGGCTTCCGAGGCGCCAAGGTGTTCAAGGGCGCGCTCTACATGCTCGGCGGTACGCGACTGGGCACGGTCTGGAAGAGCACCACCGGGACCGACTGGGCACCGGCCTCGCCGCCCTCCATGGCGATCTCCGGCGGCTTCCGGGGCGCGGTCGAGTTCCAGGACAAGCTCTACATCGCGAGCGACACCGTCGGCCAGATCTACATGTCGTCGGATCCGTCCACGGCCGAGGCGAGCTGGCAGGCGGCGAACAGCCGCGGCTTCGTCGCTTCGGGTGGCACGACGCAGCCCGAGACGGCCGCCGAGGGCACCATCGGCTCCGCGACCGCGAGCACGCTCACGAGCGACGACGTCCCGCTGCCGCAGCTCACCCCGCTCGTTTCCCCCTGGCGCGTGGAGATCACCTCGGGCGCCGCGGCGGGGCAGGTCCGCCCGATCGTCTGGCACGACGGAAACACCGTGCTCGTGGAGCGGGGCGGGGTCGGTACGCCGTTCAGCCCCGTGCCGGTGTCGGGCGATTCCTTCCGCATCCACGACCCCGCCGTGCCCGACAACGGGCCGTGCTGGCAGATCGGCGTCTTCGACGACCACCTGTATGCGTCGTGCGTGAATCCGATTCTGGGACCGATGCTCTGGCGGTCGAGCGATCCCGCCGCGGGAAACTGGGAACAGGTCTTCACGCAAGGGTACGTGCGGCCGGGTCGGTCGGTCTACGCCACGATGAACGAGTACAAGAGCAAACTCTACGTGGGCTCGCTCTCCTATCCGCTCTACTACGAGAACGGCCTGGACGACGCCGAGGCCTGTGAGGTCCTGCGCCTCGACGTGGACGGCCATGTGGAGGTCCTCGTCGGCGACGAGCGTCCGGCCGGCACGCCGGGCACGAACGACGGCCTGCCCCTCTCCGGCGAGGAGGCGGGCTGGGGCCAGCCCACGAACCTGTACGTCTGGCGCGCGCTCTCGCACGATGACGGCTGGTACTACGCCGCGACCTGTGACTTCGCCGGCATGCTCCGGGACTACGCCGACGCCGGCTCGGATCTGATCCCGCCCGAGTACGTGGGGTTGATCGACCTCTTCGTCGGACCCTCCGGCTTCGACCTCTACCGCACGCAGGACGGCCTGAGTTGGACGACGGTCACGACGAGCGGCTTCGGCGAGGACGACAGCTACGGCATCCGCAACATGCTCTCCACGCCCTGGGGCATGCTCGTGTGCGTCGCGAACGCCGTCGACGGGTTCGAGGTCTGGCTCGGCAGGAAGTAGCAGGTCGGGGTGAGGTGATTGTCTCCGCGTCGTTCGTCACACGCGGCGTCGTCCCGTGGTGCGCGACCGGAGCGCATGGATGCCGCGAAAGGCGCGGAAAATCACCTGACCCCGATCCGTCAGTCGGAGGCTTCGCGGAGCGTCAGGCGGACCTCGTTTGCCTTGACGCCCGTGGCCTCCGCGGCGTACGGGCGCCCGACGCGTTCCGGGGGCGGGCGCTGTCCGAACCGCTGTTCCGGCGTCAGGACGTGGCGCTTCCACCTCTCGAGCCGCGCCTTCACCGTGCACGGGCCGGGCGGCACGCCGCGGATCTCCCACGTCGACTCCTCGGCCTCGATCCGCCGGGCGTACTGATGCCAACCCGGCCCCTCGGCCTGGACGTTCGCGTGATTCCAGTCGAGACCCTCCGGCAGCCCGCCGACGACGTCGAGCCGAACGAGGATCGTGCGCCACGGCGCCAGGGCCACGTCCACGACCTCGGGGCCGGGGTGCAGCCCTGCGGCCAGGAACACGCGCCCGTCTGCAAGGGCGTAGAGCACGTAGCGATGGTCCGGGTCCAGACCGTGGATCGTGTCGGATCGTCGTTTGATCATCTGGTAGTGAAACGTGGCCTGTTGGCTGTGCTCGCTGTCCTCGTCGGTGATCCGGATCGATACGTTCTCGGGCTCCATGTCGGCCGGAAGCCGGAAGCGGATGCCTGCGCCGAGCCGAGCGACGAGACGCAGGTCGGTGTCGGGCGCCTTCACGGCGTGCTGCGCCCCCTCGAACCACCGGAAGGAGAGGACCGGAGAGACCATCAACACGAGGTCGCCGGCCGGCAGGCCTCCGAGGGCGAATCGACCTTGCTCGTCCGCGAAGTGCGTCTCCCAGCCGCTCTCGGACGTCTTGCGGTAGACGCGGGCGTAGGGCAGGGGCCGGCCGTCCCCGTCCACGACGACGCCCGACACGTCGTGCGCCGTTTGCAGCACGAGCTCGATCTCGCCGGGCGCCTGGTCCTCGAGGGTCCGGGGCAGGAAGAGCGACTGGTTCCCCGGCACGCGGGCCGTGACCCGGTAGCCGAGATCCGGATCCAGGCCGCGCGCGACGACGACGCCTTCGGCGTCCGTCGTCCCCGCGTCGACGGTCCGGGAGGCGTGCGTCAGCTGCACGTGAGCCCCGGCAACGGGCCGGCCCCTCTCGTCGCGTATCTGGATCCGTGCCGACGTGCTCCCTCGAAGACGCACCACGACGTCCTCGTCACCCGCCTGGACCCGCACGCCCTCGTGCGGCGCGTAGGCGTCGGGCAGGTCGAGGCGTAGCTCGTAGGCGAAGGCGCCCAGGTGCCGAAGGTCGAAGGTGCCGTCGGACCGGGTCCTCGTCTGCGAGTGCGGGTCGTGGTCGGCGAGGGGCAGTTGGTGCGTCCCGAAGTGGGGAAAGGCCCGAACGGGCACGCCGGCCACGCCTTCGCCGTCCGGGCCCACGACGCGGCCCCGGACGCGCTTCTCGGGGGACAGGGTCACGGTGTGCTCACCGCCGCCGGCGGGCAGGTCGCGGGGCAGGACGAGCGCGGCGCCGAAGGGGAGCGGGCGTCGATCCTCGTCCTCGGCGGCGAAGATCTCCACGTAGAGCTCCTCGGTGCCCGAGACGTGCGTCTGCACCTTGACCGGGGTGCGGCCGCGGCCGGAGCCGCTGTAGTGCCAGGGCTGGCCCTCGAAGCGGTTGAACTCTCGCTGGGACACGCGTGCGACGGTCTTGCCATCGGGCCCGCGCACGTGGATCGTCCACCGGGTGACCCGGTCCGGCGGGGGACGGTGCACCACGAGACGCGCCCCGCGGGCCAGGGCGAGGCGTACCACCACCTCGCCATCCTCCACCCTTGCGCGTGCCTTCCACCCGTGCTCCTCGAAGCCGGCCGAGGCCGTGACCTCGTACGTGCGCTCCGGCAGCACCTCGAAGCGGAAGCGGCCGTCCGCGTCGGCTTCGACGGAACGTCGCACGCTCCGGCCGCTTCCCTTCGCTTCGAGGTCGACCGTGACGGTCGTGAGGTCGAGCCCCTGCGGACCGACCACCCGCCCCGCGATGGTCAGCCCCCGGCTCAGCACGATCTCGAGCGGTTCGTCGCCGGCCCGGTGGGCGGCGGTGATCGGGACGGGCTCGTGGTCGAGGTACGCGTCCGCGTCGACCGTGACGGCGACGTCCGACGTCGAGAGGGGACCTGCGCGGAGCCGTCCTTCGGCGTCGGTGACGCGTCCCCGTCCCGCACTCGACCGGACCTTGTGGCCGTCGGGGCCGACCCGCACGACCAGCACACGGACCCCGGCGACGGGCGTCCCGTCCTCCTCGCACACGCGGATCTCGACGCGTTGCGGTGCGCCTGCGCTCAGGGTCACCGTGTGGGTCGTGCCACCCGCCAGCGCGAAGGGCTTGCTCTCGACCCGGCCTCCGTCCGGCGTCCTCGCCACCACCTGGAGGGTGTCGCCCGGCAGGACGGTGGGAATCACGAAGCGACCGTCGGCGTCGGTGGTGGGCGGCAGGCCCCCGGGCCGGAGCCCGGGCCGGAGCCCGCCGGGTCCCCGCAGGTCGGGCCAGGGCTCTCCGACTACCTGGACGTAGGCGCCGGCCAGCCCCTCGCCGTCGGGCCCCGTGAGTCGTCCTTCGACGGCCCCCGCTGGAATCCCGGCCAGATCGACCTCGAGGGTCGCGCCCGCCTCGGCCGCGTGGACGAAGGGGTTGAAGCCCCCTTGCTCCACCTCCGCCAGGCGCGGAGACGTGGTGCCCCCGCCGTGCGCGAACACCATGATCTCGCCGGGCGGCACGGCCGGCAGGTGGTACCGGCCCTCCGCGTCGGTCGTGGCCTCGACGCCGCCGCGGTCCAGCCCGCGCGACCCGAGCGAGAAGGCGTGGACCGCCACCCCCTCGAGGCCCGTGCCGTCCTCACCCAGGACGCGGCCGCGGACCTGGGCGACGCGGTCGAGCCGGATGGTGATCTCGGTCTCGTCGGCGTCCCAGCCGGCCTGGGCGGGTGCATAGCCACCTGCCGTGACGAGGGCGTCGATCCCGCGGCCGAGGTCGGGGACCTCCAGGGTGCCGTCTCCGCCGGCTCGCGCTTGCGCAAAGAAGACGGACGCGTCGCCCCGGAGTCGGACGATCACGAGGGCCTGGGCGCCCGCGATGCCCTCGCCCGTCGCGGCGTCCACGACGCGGCCGCGCTTCGTCTCCGTGCTCCCCAGCACGATCTCGAGCGGCGCCTCCGAGGGGACGACGATCTCGTCCTGTCGCAGCAACCGCACGCCGGGCTCGACCACCACGAGCGCCACCTTGCCCGGGCGCAGGCGCTCGCAGCGCAACGCGCCGTCCTGCGCGAGCCTCCGGGGCACCGTGCCCTGCGGCCAGGTCCACGACGCGCTTGCCACGGGTCCTTCCGGAACCCTCTGCACGTAGATCCACCCCGTACACGGGGTTCCGTCGGCATGCGTCACGCGGCCGGTCAGGGCGTGCGGTCCCCGGCGGAGGTCGAGGGTCGTCTCCGCCTCGCCCCGGTCGGCGAGGAGGAAGGCCAGGGCGGTCCGGGCGCGGCCGCCCTGGTCGCGGGCCGTCACGAAGTAGAGGCCCCTAGCGAGACCGCCCAGCCGAAACGTCCCGTCCGCGGCGAGCGTGGCCGTCGTCACGACGTCGCCCGCGAGCGGCGGCGAGAGCAGGGTCTTCGGATTCGACCTCATGCGCCGCTGATCGAGCATCTCGACGCCACCGATGCGCGCCGCGGTCACCGTGACCTCGCCTTCGTGCGCGTCGAGCGTCACTGTGCCGACGATCGTCGCGCCACCGCGCACCGCGGAGTCGGCGGCGCCACGGAGCCGCGGACCGTCGTCGGCGTCGTCGGCGGACGCGAGCTCGACCGGGCCCGGTTGCGCCGCCGGCCGCTGCGCGCGGTCGATCGCGTACCAACCCGCGCTGCCGAGGAGGCCGAGCGCGAGCACGGCGGCCGCGGCCTTCGCGAAGAGGCCTGCGCCGGCGGCCGGCGCGGCGCCGCCGAGGCCCG
>JAUXCH010000186.1 GCA_030618975.1 Planctomycetia bacterium | reverse complement strand
GACGTGGCCCAGGAGGTCCTCCTCGCGGTCCACAGGAGCCTGGACGGCTTCGAGCACCGCGACCAGAAGACGTTCTTCGCCTGGCTGTTCAGGATCGCGGAGAACCGGATCCGGGACCTGGTCGACCACTTCAACGCGAAGAAGAGGCAGCTCCCGGAGCCCACGTCCTTTTCCCAGACCTCGCCCTCCATGGCCGTCCGGCGGCGGGAGCAGGTCGACCACCTCGTCGAGGCCGTCGAGACCCTCCCCCTCGACTACCGGGAGGTGATCCGGCTCCGGAGGTTCCAGGAGCTCGACTGCCGGCAGGTCGCCGAGGTCATGGACCGGTCCGAGAACGCCGTTCGTGTCCTGTACTGCCGGGCCCTGAAGGCCCTGGCGCAGCGCCTGAAGACGGAGACACGGACGGAAGCCTGAAAGGAACGCTCCCCCTTCCCGCTTGATCCCATGTCATGAGTCCCGCAGAAATCGAATACCGGCTGGCTCGCTCGCTCGACGACTTCAAGGCGCGTCGGACGCGGGGGGACCGCCCCGACCCCGAGGAGTACCTCGCGGAGCTCGGGGAGGTCGCCTACGAGGAGTTCCGCGAGATCGTCGAGCTGGAGCGGATGCTCGACGAGGTCCTCGACCCGGGTCCGGAGGAGCCGCTGCCCCGGGAGTTCGGGCCCTACACCCTCGTGAGGGAGATCGGGCGGGGCGCCGTCGGCATCGTCTACGAGGGGGTTCACCGCGACCTGGGCCGCCACGAGGCGGTGAAGGTGCTCCGTACCGGGTTCGACGAGGAGGGGACGGCCCTCGAGCGGTTCCGCCAGGAGGCGAAGGTCCTCGCCCGCGTGAAGCACGACCACATCGTCGAGATCTACGGCGCCGGCCAGGTCGACGGCCGGCCGTACTACGCGATGACCTTGCTCGCAGGCCGGACGCTGTCGGAGCTGGCGCGCGGCGATGAGCCCCTCTCCTGCGAGGCGCTCTGCCGCGGCCTGGCCGACGTCGCCGACGCGCTGCACGAGCTGCACGAGCAGGGGGTCGTCCACCGGGACGTGAAGCCGTCGAACATCATCCTGACCGACGAGGGTCGGATGGTGCTCGCCGACTTCGGGCTCGCGCGGTCGCTGCAAGACGAGCGAATCACCCGGACCGGGCAGGCGCTCGGGACGCCCCTGTACATGAGCCCGGAGCAGATCCTGGGGCGTCGCGACGACGTCGACGGGCGCACCGACGTCTACGGCCTCGGCGCGACCCTCTACGAGGTGTGCGCCGGACAGCCCGCGTTCCAGACCGACGACCTGCGCGCGTTGCTCCAGAGCATCGTCAACGAGCGGCCGGAGTCGCTCAAGAAGGCGGTGCCCGACCTGCCCGGCCCCTGTGCGGCCATCGCCATGAAGGCGCTGGAGAAGAAGCGGCGCGACCGCTACCCGACCGCGGCGGCGCTCGGCGGCGACCTGCGGGCGTTCGCCGAGGGGGGACGCGTTCGCGGACGTCCCGTGTCGCCCGTGCGCCACGGCCTGAGGCGCCTCCGCCGGTACGCGCTGCCCATCGCGGCCGTGTTGCTCGCTACCCTGGCGCTGGGGACCTGGTACGTGAACCGGGACGGGACGCTCAAGGTCACCGGAACCCCGGACGTCGCCGTGTGGATCGACGACCAGCCGAGCCGGCCGGCGCCCCTGTCCGTGGACCTTCCCCCCGGCGCGCACGACCTCGTCCTACGGCACGCGAAGTTCGGGGACGCGGTCTTCGCCATCGAGCTCGCAGCCGGCGAGACCTACCACCTGGACTGGAAGCCTCCGATCCCGAAGGACGCCGACGACGTCGAGACCCTCGCGATCCTGGATCGGGAGAGCGGCGCCGAGGTCGGCGGAGCCGGGCTCCGGCCGTTCACCTTCGGACCCCAGCTCCGCAGCGCGGCGGACTCGGATGCCATCGCGGTCGCCGTCCTGCCCGGCGGGGACGTGCGCCTGGACGCCCTCGAGACGTACTACCTCGAGATCTCCACAGAGTTGGATCTCGAGACCGCGCACCTCGTGTTCGAGCGCACGCGCGACGGACCGCCCAAGACACTCTACGACGAGCTGCTCGGGGAGCCGGACCGCGTCCGCATCCTCGAGGCGCTGCCCGCCGCGGTCCGCGAGGGCGTTCGGCCCGGAGACGTCGTGACCTGGGGTGTGAAGGTCGCGCAGGGCGAGAGCCGCATGCAGACCTTCCGGGTCGTGGCCGGCGACTCCGCGCTCGACGCGGCCCTGGCGCGACGCGACGAGGTGCTCGAGCACCAGGCGCCGGCCATCCGGGCGGCCTTCCGCGCCGAGACCCTCCTGCGGGCCGGGCTCGCGACCGAGGCCTGGTTCGAGGCGGGCGCCGCGACCCACCTCGCCGATCCGTCAGAGCCCCTGCAGCTGGAGTCGGTGAAAGGCCAGGGGCTCGCGTGGATCGTGATGCGGGCCGCTCTCTCCGAGGTCCAGGGCTCCGAGCAGAGCCAGCTCGCCCAGTACGTGACGAACGTCGTGCTCAGCCGGCTGCCGAGGGCCCTCCGCGACGCCCTGACCGCGCCGGCCACCGGGGCCGACGGGGACTGAGGCGGCCGCCCGCCTTCCTCTTGGTTTTGGTCGGGCGCACCGCCTTTCCTCGCGGCCGCTCCTCTGGCAGACTTCCGGTCGACGAACGGAGTCCGCCATGCGAAAGATCGCCCTGACCCTGCTGCTCGCTACCGCCTTGCTCGGCGTTGCCGTCGCCGAGGACGAGACTCCGGGAAAGGAGATGAAGCGCGGCTTCCACGAGGGGAAGTTCGTCGACGAGTACTTCGGGATCACGTGCGCCGTGGAAGGGCTCAAGGAGGGGTTCGGCTTCGGCGCCGGCGGCGACCGGGTCCTCTTCTCGGGGAAGATGTCGGGCAACGCGGACATCGAAGTCCTGTGCCAGGAGGCTCCCGAGGTGCTGACGAGCGCGCAGTGGCGCGACCAGGCGAAGACGAAGTGGGAGCAGGACGGCAAGACGCGGACGGAGATGGCGACGGGCGACGATCCCGTCCCGTGGATCACGTTCGTCCAGGAGAGCTTCGCCGGCTTCGAGCGCCCCCATGGCTACGCGTTCCACGCGCGCGGCCACCAGTGCTTCGTCGTGCACGTCCAGGTGCGGGAGAAGAGCGACACCTCGGCGGACCTGGTCCTGAAGGGCCTCCAGGGACTGACCGTCTCGCCGACGTCGGACTCCATGCTCTACGTCCACGTGAGTGCGAAGCGCGGTGGAGCGGAGCTCGACGATCCCCAGGTGCTGATGCAGGCGGGCCAGGGCTACCTGCAGGTGGGCCACGAGATCTTCCCGCTCGCCTTCAAGGCGTTGGAGCTGGCCAAGGCGCGCGAGGACGAGCTCGACGACAACGGCCGCTACGTGCTCTACCGGACGCTCGGCATGGCCCAGCTCACCGGCGGCAAGCGCGAGGCGTCCGTCGACACCTGGAAGAAGGTCGTCGAGCTGGCCGCGAAGACGGGCGACCCCGGCGCCGCGGCCGGCAACGCACGGTACAACCTCTCGTGCGCGCTCTCGTTGCTCGGCCGCCTCGACGAGGCGTTCGCGGCGCTGAAGGCCACGTTCGAGACCGGGCCCGCGGAGCAGGTGAGCCAGCTGAAGAAGCACGCGCAGCAGGATCCCGACCTCGAGAAGATGCGGGCGGACGCCCGCTGGGCGGAGGTCACGGGCGCCTCCGCAGCGCCCGACGACGACGACGAGGACGACGACGACGACGACGACGAGGACGAGGATGACGACGAGGACGACGACGAGGACGACGACGACGAGGACGAGGAGTAGGGCACTCTCGCCCCGAACCCGGAAGCCTGGGCCGTCAGCCCTCCACCGTCTCCCGCGCGGAGCTCTCGAGCTCCGCGAGGCTCTTGCCGACGAAGGAGATGAGGACCGCGAGCAGGGCGGGACGGGTCCTGAGCACCCGTTATCCGACCGGCGCCCCGTCGGGTGACGCCGGGTTCGGGTCGGACGCGGGCTCGAGCGTGTCCGTGTACCGGTTCGTCCAGATCCAGCGCGCGCCCATCCGGACGTCCTCGAAGATCATGTAGTAGACCGGGAGGAGCAGCAGGGTCAGGGCCGTCGCGAAGGCGAGGCCGAACACGATCGAGATGGCCATCGGGATCAGGAACTGGGCCTGGAAGCTCCTCTCGAGCATGATCGGCCCGAGGCCTACGATCGTCGTGATCGAGGTGAGCAGAATGGGCCTCAGACGCGCCCGCGCTGCGCCCACCACCGCGTCGAGCGCGCCGGCGCCCTTGCGCCGCAGGCGGTTGGCGTGGTCGGCGAGGATGAGGCCGTCGTTCACCACGATGCCCGACAGGGCCACGGCGCCGATCATCGAGAGGATGGTGAACGGGTAGCCCATGACGAAGTGGCCGAGCACCGCGCCGACCAGGGCGTACGGGATCACGATCATGACGATCACGGGCTGCGTGTAGGACCGGAAGACCACGGCGATGATGGAGAAGATCGCGAGCAGCGCCGCCGGGAAGCCGATGGCCAGCGAGCCGAGCGACTCCTTCGTCTCCTTGCGGCGTCCCTCGAAGGTCGCCGAGACCCCGGGATACGTGGAACCGATGTCCTGCACGCCGGCTCTCAGCGAGTCCGTGACGTCCTTGACGTTCGCCACGTCCTCGTCCACCTCGGCCGTGATCGTGACGGCGCGCTTCCCGTCCACGCGCGAGAGGGAGGCGTAGCCGCGCGTCGTCTCGACGCGTGCGACCTCGTCGAGGGGGACGCGCTTCCCCGACGGCGTCACGATACGGAGCCTGAGCAGGTCGTCGAGCGACCGGCGGGCCCGCTCGGGGAGCACCGCCCGCACGGTGACCTCCTCGTCGCCGATCTGCAGGTCCTGCGCCTCGACGCCGAAGAGCGCGTGCCGGACCTGGATCGCCAGGTCGCGGGTCGTGAGCCCGAGCAGACGCCCCGCCGGGCGGAGACGGAGCCGGGCCTCGAGCTTGCCCAGCTGCAGGTCGTCGTAGATCTCGTCGACCCCCTCGTAGGACGCGAGCAGCCCCCGGACGTAGGCCACGGCCTGCTGGACGACGGGCATCGCCTCGCCGCGAACGAGGACCTCGACGTCCGCGCCGGCGGGGCCTCCCGAGCGGCCCCGCCACGAGAGTCGCTTCACGCCGGGCAGGCCCGCGGTCTCGCGCCGCAGTTCGGCGAGGAGGTGCTGGCTGGTGCCGAGCCCGCGGTCCTGCCGGACGTCCGCGGGCACGAGCTCGAGCACGAGCTGTCCCAGGGTGGCCGGGTCGGCGCCGATCTCCGGACCGTGGTCGCCGAAGGCGGATCCGATCACCGTGAACACCGTCGCCACCTCGGCGTGGCCGGCCGTGGCACGTTCGGCAATGCCGAGCATGCGGAGGGTCTCCTCCTCCGGCGTGCCGGCCGCCGTCTCCAGCCTCGCCGTCGCGGTCTCCGCGTCCGTGTCCTGCAGCAGCACGAACGGCACCACGCCGCCGACCAGGAGCCCCGCGGCGGCCAGCAGCAGCGTGAGCGAGACGGCCGCCGTGGCGTAGCGCCAGCGGAGGAGCCAGCGCAGCTGGATCTCGAGGATCCCGGGGAGGATCCTCTCGAACAGGTGGTGCTTCGCCTCGTTGAAGCGGCCGTAGGCCCTGCCGATCGCGGTCCTCGGCCGCGGCGAGAGGTGGCGCAGGTGCGCCGGGAGGATGAAGAAGGCCTCGACCAGGGAGAACGACAGCGCGCAGATCACGACGACGGGCAGCACGCCGAGCATGTACCCGATGTGCCCCTCGATGAAGGCGAGGGGGATGAACGCCACGCAGGTCGTGAGCACAGCCGCGACCACGGGGGCCGCGACCTCCGTGGCGCCCTTCTCCGCGGCGAGCAGCGGGGGCTCGCCGGCCCTCAGCTTCGTGAAGATGTTCTCGCCGATCACGATCGCGTCGTCGACGATCAAGCCGAGCACGACGATCAGACCGAACAGCGAGATCAGGTTGATCGTCGCGCCCGTGATCCCCATGAGCAGGAACGTGCCGGCGAAGGACACGAGCAGTCCGACCGCGATCCAGAGCGCGACGCGCAGCTCCAGGAAGATCGCGAGGGTGAGCAGCACGAGGAGCAGCCCCGTGAGGGCGTTCCGCTTCATCAGGTCGAGCCGCTGCTCGATGAAGCGTGCGAGGTCCGTCGTGATGGAAAGCCGGACGGCGCCGCCGGCCGGGGGGGAGAGATCGGCGACGAACGCCTTCACCGAGTCGGAGATCTCGATGGCGTCCTGCTCGGGTGTCTTGAACACGGTGATCGATGCCGCGCGGGACTGGGCGATCTCCTCGTCGGTCGGAAGCGGAGCGCCCTCCTCCCGGCTTCGCACGTCCAGGAAGCGCCCCCGTTCCACCCGGTCCTCGAACCCGTCCCGGATCACGGCGACGTCGCGCAGACGGACGAGGCTGCCGTCGGGGCGCGTGCGGACGACGATGTCCTCCAGCCGGAGCGCGACCTGCTGCTCGCCGAGCGTCCGCACCCGGATGTTCGTCCTGAGCCCCTTGAGCTGTCCGCCCGGCAGGTCCAGGTTCGTCGCGGAGACCGCGCGGCCCACCTCGGCGAACGTGAGGCCGAACCCCTCGAGCTTCTCCGGCAGGATCTCGACCAGGATCTCGCGCCTGCGGAACCCGGTCACGGTGACCTCGGTCACCTCCGGCAGATCGAGCAACTCGTCCCGGACGTCGAGGACGGCGTCGTGCAGCACGCGCTCGGGCACGCGTCCGTGCAGCACGACCGCGATCACCGGGATCTGCGGGCGTGCCTCCGTGATCTCGGGCTCCTCGGCCCCCTCGGGCAGGTCGGGCTTCACGCGGTCGAGGTCGCTGCGCAGCTCGGCCAGGACGCGGTCCCGGTCGGCGTCCTTCTCCAGCACGGCGGAGATCAGGGTGAGGCCCTCGTACACCTTCGACTCGATCTTCTCGACGCCTTCGACGTTGTCGATCTCGCGCTCGATCAGACGCGTGACGGACTTCTCCACCTCCTCGGGCGTCGCGCCCGGATAGGGGACCGTGATCAGCACCCGCTCGCTCTGGATGTTGGGGAAGAACTCCCGGACGAGGTGGACCCACGCCCACCCGCCCGTCGTGAGCACGGCCAGCATGAGCAGGTTGACTGCGACCGGGTTGCGGACCGAGAGCCGGGGAAGGTTCATCCGGTCCGAATCCTCACTCCTCGTCGGCCGGCAGGAGGATGCGAAGCCGCGAGCCCTGGGCGACGTCCTCCAGGTTCGTCACGACGACCCGGTCGCCGGCCTCGAGGCCCTCTGCCCCCGTTTCGGGCTCCACGAGCACGACGCCGGCGAGGACGACCCGGACGCGGGGCCGGATCTCCAGCGCCTCCCAGACGTCCTCGACGTCCGTCTTGCGGACCACCTTGTACACGCGGTCCTCCACGAAGGCCTCGCGTGGCACCACGACGACGTCTTCGTGGACGCCGCCGTCGACGTCCGCCACGACGTGCGTTCCCGGGGGGATGCGCCCTGCCGCGTCCCGGCCCTCGACGACCACGTACGCGCTGAATGTCCGTGTCTCCACGTCCACCTGCGGGTCGACGCGCGCGACCACGCCTTGCCAGACGACCGCGTCGCCCTCGTGGAGGCGCAGCGCGACCCGGCTGCCCCCGCCGGCCTCGCCGGCGGCCACGACCTGGCCGTAGCGGCTGGCCGGCAGGGAGACGGCGACCTCCACGAAGTCGGGATCGACGAGGTCGAAGAGGGGGGAGCCCGGCGCGACCAGCGCGCCCCGCTCCACGTACTTCGCAGCCACCCAGCCGGTGTACGGCGCGTAGACCCTGGTGCGCTCGATGTCGCGCAGCGCCTTCTGGGTCCGTGCGTCCAGCACCGCGAGGCGCGCGTCGATGACGGCGAGCGACGCGTGGGCCTGGTCGCGGCGGGACTTGACCTCGCTGTCGATCTGCTCGAGGGCGAACACGGCGAGCCGCTGGCGGTCCGCGTCGCTCTCGGGGAGCGTGTCCGGCACCAGGCTCAGGACGCGGCGCAGCTCCGACTTCGCGGTGGAGAGGCGGCGTGCCGAGACGTCCAGCTGCGCGTCGAGATTCCGGATGTCGGCCTCGGTGCGCGTGCGCTCGGCCACGCCCTGGAGCCGCTCGGCGCGGAGCATGGCCAGGGCGTCGTCCAGGTCCAGACGGTCGATGCGCACCAGGGGCTCGTCCGTGGCCGCCCCGGG
>JAUXCH010000774.1 GCA_030618975.1 Planctomycetia bacterium | reverse complement strand
CGCCAGCCGGCGCGGGGCGTTTGTGTATCGCAAACGGCACGAAAAACGGCGACCGGTCGCCGCGCCGCAGAAGCCTGAAAATAGCGAGTACGTTCTCCGGACGGGGCCCGAAGCAGTCGGTCGACGTGCCACCGTGTATCGCAGGCGATGCGCTCTTGACCGGCCTCCGCGGGTCGTTTGCGCAGCGTGAACGGTACGAGAAGCGGCGACCGGTCGCCGCCCCGCATGCGCCCGAGCTGCCCGAGCTGGCGGACGAGGGGATCCTGGCAGCGGATCGGGTCGCGGTCCACGAAGGCCCGCTCGAGCACTCGCTAGATCCAACTCCGGTCCAGCGGATACCCCAAATTGCGGGAATCGTCCCGGTCCCGGGGCGCACTTCGAGGCGCACCGGAGGCCACCGCGCCGAGGTCGATGCCCTGCAGGTCCGCCCCGTTGCGCGCCAGGAGGAACAGGTGCTCGCGGTTGGTGAGCCGTCCCACGCGGCCGACCTTCTCGCCCTGGGGGTTGTAGATGCCGATCCTCGCGCCGACGTAGCGGGGGTGCTCCGCTTCGAAGACGGCGACGTGTCCGCGCTCGCCGAGCATCGACTCCATCTCGTCCCGTGTGATCCGGCCCTCGTCGCTGAAGGAGATCAGGACGTAGCGCGTGTCCAGCGCGTCGAGCACGCGCTCCAGGGCCGGGCGGATGCCGGCCTTGAAGTTGAACGGGCTCTTGAGGGTGCGGCAGTCCGTGCGCTTGCAGGCCACGCCGTAGACCTCGGGCTCGTCCCAGTTGACGAGCGTTTCCCAGACGTGGTAGTTCCCGCGGTAGTTGTGCTGGTTGTACGGCGGGTCGAGGTACGCGAGGTCCGCCTTCACCGTGGCGGCCTCCCAGGCCTCCTGCTGGAGCGCACGCCCTCCTCCGGGCAGGAGCGGCGGCATCTCGAGCGACAGCTCGTTCATCGCGCGCGGCGCCCACTGCTTCAGGTACGCCATCTGGACGCCCGTCGTGGAGTCCACCTTGTCGGCGGCCTTCATCAACGCCGTGAGGAGCACGGCCTCGACGTCCGGGTCGAGATCCTGGAGGTGGATCGCCTCGCGGACCGCCTCGATGCGCGCGCCGTTGTCGGGGTGGAAGTACCGGGAGCGGCGGCAGTACGTCTCCGTGAACCAGCCGTCCCTGGGTTCCAGGCCGCGCAGCGCGGCGAGCCGCTCGCGTGCCTCCCCGGCGACACGATCCGCGTCGGCCTGGACGTAGCAGCGAGCCAGGACCCACGCGTACGTATTGTGGTCGTTGGCGGTCACGTGGTAGCCGCGCTCCTTGAGCGCCCGGCCCACGCGAGACGTGCCGGAGAAGAGGTCGAGCACCGTCTCCACGCCCTCGAGCGCGTCGACGACGGCGCAGATCCACGGGACCAGGCGTCGCTTGGACCCGATGTACTTGATCATTTGCGCCAGCCGATGACGAGACCCGGCGTGAGCCGATGGAGCGTTGCGGCGTGAGTCGATGGAGCGTTGCGGCGTCAGCCGATGAAAAGATCCGGCGTCAGCCGATGAAGAGTGCCGCCCAGCGCGTGCCGCGCAGCTCCTCGTAGGTGTTCTGCCGCACCACGGGCGCCACGGGACCCTCGGCGTTGAGGAACCGCAGCTCCAGCATCGTGCGGATCGCGACGAGGCCGCTCTCGGCGTCGACGGCCTCGGGTTCGCCCTGCATCTTCAGCAGGACGTTCTTCACCGCGGAGAGGGCCTCCTCGTAGCGCTCCTCGGCCAGGGCCTGCACGGCGGTCTCGAGCTCGCCCTGCGCCCAGATGTGGGCCTGCCGGCGCAGCGCGTCGAGGCGGGGATTGCCGTCCACCTCGTCGGTGAGCCTCAGGACCAGGCCCCACTCGCCGTCCCGTGCCGCCTTCCGGACCCTCTCGTGCAGGCTCTTCTCGGGCGTGGACCGGGCGACCGTCCGGCTCGGACTCGGGCCGACGGCACGTTCGCGGCGCACCCTGACCGGCGGGCTGATGATGATGCGCGGCGCCGGTAGCGGGCCCGTGCGGGGCGCGCTGCCGCCTGGCATCCGGGCCACGAGGCCCACGGCGTCCGGATCGCCCACGAGCGACGGCTCGGGGTAGGTGCGCGGTGCGGGCGCGGGGTTGACGGCGCTCGGTCGCACCGGCGGCGCGCACGGGGTCACCCGGCGCGGTCCGGGCGCCGGGGCCGGGGCGGGGGCGGGCGCGGGCGCCGGGGGACGGCACGTCTCGCACTCCGCCGGGCGGACCCTCCGGCGGGGCACGGGGGCCACCCGCGGCGGCGGCGTGGGCCTCACGGGAGCGGCCACGTGCGCCTCCGCGCGCCTCAGGTGCGCGAGGAAGCGGTCCACGCTGCTGCCTCCGGCGAAGCCGGTGATGTAGGCGCCGTCGGCCGTCAGGAACGCCACGAAGGGCAGCATGTTGGCCCCGGCCAGACGGCGGCGGAACATCTGCTGGATCGTCGGCTCGGGCCGGTCGCACTCGGCGGCCAGTCCCACCGCAGCTTTCGCGATGCGGCGGCGGACGCGCGGGTCGGGAACGACGCGGCTGACGAGCGTGCGGCAGCTGCCGCAGCGGCGGCGTCCGTACTCGACGAAGATGACCTTGCCCTCCGCGCGCGCGGCGCGCTTGGCGTCGTCGAGGCGGTGATACCAGGTCAGGGTGCCCTGGTCGTCGAAGTACGGGTGCGAGCTCCCGCGGGCCTG
>JAUXCH010000931.1 GCA_030618975.1 Planctomycetia bacterium | reverse complement strand
TCAACCGCAACTTCGATGCGCCGAATCGGAGAGACGGCGGGCGCTACGGCGACGAGGCCCTCTCCGAACCCGAGGCCGTCGCGCTGCGCGCCGTCGTCCGCCAGTTCCACCCGTCCCGCGTGCTGAGCCTCCACCAGCCGCTGCGCTGCGTGGACTGGGACGGCCCGGCCGAGTCGCTCGCGGAGGAGATCGCCGCGGCGACGGACCTCCCCGTGAAGAAGCTCGGCACGCGGCCGGGCTCGATGGGGGCGTGGGCCGAGGCGACCGGCCTCGCGCTCGTCACCGTGGAACTGCCGTCACGCGTCGAGTCGCTCGGACCCGACGAGCTCTGGCGCCGCTACGGCGACGCGATCCTGCTCTTCGTCCAGGGCGGACGGTAGGCGGGGCTCAACCGCGCGCGGCGTGCACGAACGCCGCGGCGCGGCGTCGGTCCACCGGGGCGTCCGTTCGCCCGCCTCGCTTCACCGCCGTCCCGACGATCGCGCCGTCCGCGTCGGCGAGCAGGCCCCGCACCGTGTGCCGCGACGCGCCCGAGCCCACGAGCAGGAACGCCTCCGGCAGTGACTCGCGGAGACGCGCGAGCTCTTCGCGGTCCACCCCGCGTCCCGTGCGCGACCCGGTCAGGATCAGCGCGTCCGCGCCCGCGCGCTCGACGAGGTCGAGGGCCTCCTCCTCGAGAGGGCGCTCCGCCAGGGGGGCCGCGTGCTTCACGCGGACGTCGGCCAGGATCTTCAAGGCCGGCGCGAGCCGTGCGCGGTCGCGCAGGATTTCGTCCGCCTCGCCTTCGACGAGGCCCTGGTCGGTCACGACCGCGCCCGCGAGGACGTTGACGCGCACGAAGTCGAGCCCCGCCCCCGCCGCGACCGCCACCGCCGCCCGACCGTCGTTTCTCAGCACGTTCGCGCCCACGGCCGTCGAGGCCGGCACGGCGTCGCGCACGTCCCGCGCCGCCACGGCCAGGGCGGCCGTCGTCTCCGCCGGGACCCGGCCCGCGAAGAACGGCGCGTCCCCGAAGTTCTCCACGAGGACGCCGTCGAACCCGGCTTCGGCGTAGGCCCGGGCGTCCTGGGTGGCCCGGTGGCGCCACCGGCTGCCGACCCGGAAGCCGGGGGCGCCGGGCAGGGGCAGGAGGTGGACGACTCCGATCAGCAGGGGGCGGCGGCTCAGGAGGCCGCGAGGCGGCATGCGGGCATCCTACGACCCTCCGGATGCCGTATCGTCCTCCTTCACAGAACGACGAGAGGAAGAACCCCCATGGCCATCGAGCTTCCGCCCCTGCCCTACGCCCAGGACGCCCTCGCGCCGCACATCAGCGCCGAGACCCTGGAGTACCACTACGGGAAGCACCACCAGGCGTACGTGACCAACACCAACAAGTTGATCGACGGCACGCCCAACGCCGGCAAGAACCTCGAAGAGATCGTGAAGTCCGCCGACGGCGGTCTCTTCAACAACGCCGCCCAGGTGTGGAACCATACCTTCTACTGGAACTCGATGAAGCCCGGCGGCGGCGGCGAGCCCACGGGCGCCGTCCTCGACGGAATCCAGGCCGCGTTCGGCTCCTTCGCCGACTTCAAGCAGAAGTTCTCCGAGGCGGCCATGACGCAGTTCGGATCCGGCTGGGCCTGGCTCGTGCTCGACGGCGGGAAGATGAAGATCGTCAAGACCGCGAACGCCGACACGCCCCTGGCCCACGGTCAGACCGCGCTCCTCACGTGCGACGTCTGGGAGCACGCGTACTACATCGACTACCGCAACGCGCGCGCGAAGTACGTCGCGACGTTCCTCGACCACCTGGTCAACTGGGCCGAAGTCGCCGCCCGCATGTAGCACGTCGGAAGGACGAAAACCGAAGCTCTCGGCGCCTCACCCGTACCTCCCGACACGAGTCGCGCGGCCACGCCGCACGGTGTCCGGACCTCGCCATCCGCCGGTTTTCCAGGAAGCCGGCGAGCCGCAGGGCCGCGCTCCCCGACGGGGG
>JAUXCH010000542.1 GCA_030618975.1 Planctomycetia bacterium | reverse complement strand
CCGCTCCCGGGGCGGTAGCCACCATCCCGGCCCGACCTCGAGCTCACCGGGTTCGGCGGGCAGACCCGTGAGGCGAAAGCGCCCCTCCTCGTCGGCATCCGCGAAGCGCGTGGCCGGGCCGGAGAACACCAGACGGGCCCCGGGAACCGGCCGTCCTCGCGCGTCGACGACGCGTCCCTCCAACACGTACCCCGCGGCTTCCCGGAGCACGACGGTCTCCGCGGCGCCCGGAGAGAGCACGACCTCCCTCTCGACGGGTTCTCCCGAGGGGATCCACGCACGCAGGGACCAGGGGCCGGGCACGAGGCCTTCCACGATCCAGGAGCCGTCCTCGGCCTGCCGGCCGACGTCGTCCAGCCGAAACCACATCCGCGGCGAGGTGACGTCTACCTGCAACTCCGGCAGCACACCCCCCTCGGCGTCGAGCACCTGCACGGTGAGCGAAGCGAGGGCGGGAAGATCGACGTCGCGGACGAGCGTCTCGCCGTCCCGCGCGAAGCGAACGGGCTCCGACTCGACGTCGGCGATCGCCGAGAGACGTACGATCGCCGCGCGGTCCTCGACGAGCGGGACGCCCCGGAACACGTAGCGCCCGTCCTCGTCCGTGGAGGCGGTCGGGTAGTACCAGCGGCGAAGGTGCTCGGCGTCTCCTCCGATGAACCACTGCCGCCCCTCCCGCCGCGGTGGCAGGGGCATGCCGGGACGGAGGAGGCGGACCTCGAAGCCGACTGCGGGCTCACCGTCCGCCTGGAGCACGCGTCCCTCGAGCGTCCCGCCGTGGCCGACCCGGATCCCGAGGCCGTGGGTGTCCTCCGTGAGCGTGTGGCGAACGCCCACGGGATGCAGTCCCGGGACACTGGCTGCGATCCAGACGGGCTCGCGCGGGGCGACGGCGTCGAGCGCGAACGCGCCGTCCGGGCCGGTCGTCACGGGGTCGCACGTCTCCCTGCGCCTCGCGTGGGTCCACGTGCGGACGGTCGCCCCCTCGATCGGCGCGTCGTCGGAGGCGCGGAGCACACGGCCCGAGACCCGGAGCCCCGGCCGCATCCGGACCTCGTTGAGCTGCAGACGCGAGGCGGAGCCGGAGACCCGTTCGTACCCCGGCCTGCTCGCGGTGTAGCTCGACGCCTGGGCGCCTGGGTTCGGAATGACGATCGACGCCTCTCCGTCGACGTCCGTGACGCCGGGTGCCTCCGCATGCCGGAGCCGGATCCGCACGCCTTCGATCGCCCGGCTGCCGTCGAAGCCCGAGACGCGGAAGCGGAAGGGAGGGACGGCGGGCGCCGGGGGTCCGGACACGTCCTCGGAACGGCCCGGAGGGCTCTCGGAGGGCACACGCGAAGCGTCCGGGATCCTGCGCCCCGCGAGGTGGGGCGCGGCCTCCACTGCGGGCTCCCCCTCGACGGCCCCCGGCGGGCTCCCCTCTCCGTCGGGTCGCCGTCCCCAGACGGCCCAGAGGAGGAGCACGAGCAGGATTGCGGCGGCGATCCACGCGAGCTTGCGCATGGCCCGACTCCCCTGGACGGTTGAACGGGCATCGTAGCAGGCGTTCCCCGCGCTTCGCTACGCGCGGCTCCGGCGCGCGAGCTCGTGGCCGTAGCGCGTGCCGAGCGTTTCGGCGTGGGCCTTCGCCCACGTGGAAAGCCGCGTCGTGCCGGAAGACGGGCCGTCCGTCGCGAGGAGGTCGTTCATCAAAGCGTCGACCTCGGCGCGCGTCAGCAGGACGTCGCCGACGACGCATCCGATCGACCAGGCGAGGGCGACACCGGTCCAGGGCGGGATCGTCACGATCCGGCGTGGACGCTGGATCGCCTCCCCCAGCATCCGGACCAGGTCCCGATACGCCCAGGTCTCCGGCCCGACGGCGTCGATCCGGAGATCCTCGTCCTCGGCCCCCACCCGGGCGGCGAGGCGCGCGAAGTCTTCGACGTGGATCGGGCGCACGCGGTACGCCCCGTCCCCGAAGCAGCCGAAGACCGGGAAGCGCCTCAGCATCCAACAGATGTTGTTCACGAGGATGTCGCCGCCGCCGAAGAACACGGCGGGTCGGAGGATGGCGTGGGAGCATCCGCTCCGCGCGAGGGCGGCCTCGAGCCTCGCCTTGCCACGGAAGTACTCGTAGGGACTGTCGAACGTCGGATTCGTGATGCTGGTGTGCACGATCCGACGAACGCCCGCCTGGCGGGCGGCGTCGAACAACGCCAACGTGTTCGAGACGGCGTCCGCCTGCGAGAACCCCGCCTTGGAGAACCGCACCCAGTAGGTGTTGTAGAGGGTATCTACGCCCTCGAGCGAACGGCGCAACCCGGACGCGTCGTCGAACGCGAGCGGACGCACCTCGACCCGCCCCTCGAGCGCGTGGCCCTCCGGCGACCGGGTGGTCAGGGTCCGCACGGGGCGATGCCCCGACTTCAGGAGGGTCGCCGCGATGCGGCTCCCCGAGTAGCCGAACGCGCCGGTCACGCAGTCCACGACCGTCATGGGGATCTCCCGGCACCTCGTCGCGCCGGGAGTACTCTACCAGATTTTCAGTTCTACCTGAAAACTCTGAAATCCGTGGCCCGTGCGCTCAGCGCAGGAACCGGGCGATCCAGGTGAGCAGCGACGCCGAGCGTAGTCGGCTCGTCTTCTCGAGAACCCGGTCGCCGAGCTGCGCGAAGCGCAGGAGCTCCGCGATCTGGTGCCTGAACGCCTTGGCCTCGGCCGTCTTGAGGCCCTTCGTCCGGTCGAGGCAGTCTCCCAGGACGTCGAGGACGGGCTCCACCTCCTTCCGCCGCCGCTGCCGGGCGATCAACTGCACGACCCGCCAGACGTCCTTCTCGGCCTCGAAGTGGTCCTTGCGTGTTCCGGGCAGCCCCAGCCGGCGGACGAGCCCCCAGTCGCAGAGCTCCTGGAGATTCCCGTGGGCGCTCCCGCGACTGACGTCGAGCGCCGCCATGATCTCGTCGGTGTTCAAGGAGTCGGGCGAGACCATGAGAAGCGCGTGGATCCGGCTCATCGTGCGACTCACGCCCCACGCGGGGCCGAACTCCCCCCACCGGGCGAGGAACTCCGCCTGCGCCTCTTCGAGTGCCCGGGGCGTCTTCGTCGCTCTCATGCGCCGAGCGTAGGGCTCTCGGCGGCTTGGGTCGAGAGGGATCTCGCTCGGGATCGTGGTAGGAAGGGGCGGGCGGAGGCGCTTGAGATGAACGACGAGCAGAGGTCCGGTGCGGTCGAGCGCGGCCTGGGGCAGGGCGTGAGCTTCCTGCGGACCGCCGCTTTCGTGACGATCGTCGTCGCGGGGCTGAAACTGGCCGGCCCGCTCCTGATCCCCGTCATCGTCGCGGCCTTCGTGGCAATCGTGTGCGCCCCCGCGGTGAGGTTCCTGGTCGACAAGCACGTGCCCTCGGGTCTGGCGGTGGCTCTCGTGCTCGTCTTCGTGCTGGGGAGCATCGTCCTCCTGTCGGTGGCCGTCGCGGACCAGCTCACCGAGCTCACGGCCGACCTGCCCGTCTACAAGGAGAAGTTGCACGGCTACTACGAATCGCTCACGGTGTGGCTGGAGGGGAAGGGCGTGAACCTCACGCCCCCGGAAGAGCGGAGCCCGATCGATCCGGACCGACTGCTGAGCCTGGCAGGCAGTGTCGCGGGGACGGCGGCCAATGCCGTTTCCGCCGTGCTCCTCCTGCTGCTCCTCGTGGCCTTCATGCTCGGGGAGGCGAGCGGCCTCCCGGCCAAGATCCGCCGGGCTCTCGGCACCCCGGACGCCTCGCTCGGGGAGCTGGAGGAGGTCGGCCGACAGGTGTGGGCCTACCTCGGCGTGAAGACCGCCATCGGCCTGCTGACCGGCCTCCTGTTCGCGGTCTTCCTCTCGATCATGGACATTCCCTATGCGGTGCTCTGGGGACTCCTCGCCTTCCTGCTGAACTTCATCCCGAACATCGGGTCGCTGATCGCGGCCATCCCACCCGTGCTCCTCGCGCTGCTCACGAAGGACCTCGGCACGGCGGCCATCGTGGCGGGTGGCAACGTGGCGATCAACCAGGTCCTCGGCAACATCGTGGAGCCGAAGTGGATGGGGTCGAGGCTCGGCCTCTCGCCGCTCGTCGTGTTCCTCTCCCTCGTGTTCTGGAGCTGGCTCTGGGGTCCCGTGGGGATGCTGCTCTCCGTTCCCCTCACGATGGTGGTCAAGATCCTGCTCGAGAACAGCGAGGACCTGCGCTGGGT
>JAUXCH010000761.1 GCA_030618975.1 Planctomycetia bacterium | reverse complement strand
TGTCACACAGGCCCTGGTCGACGGGACCTTCGAGCCTCCGGACGAGGGCGACGTCCTGCCCCTCGAGCCGGGGAGGCAGGCGGTGTGGACCCGGGTGACCGGGCCCGAGGAAGGCCCTCTCTCGCACGAGCTCCTGCTCGGGGGGTGGGCGTACGCGAACGTACACGTGCACGCGGCCGAGGCCCGTCGGGCGATTCTCAGGGCGAAGGGGCACAGCATCGTCTACGTCAACGGCGAGCCTCGGGTGACGAACGTCTACCGGTACGGCTACCCGATGATCCCCGTCCTCCTCGACGAGGGAGACAATCACTTGCTGTTCCGCTGCACGCGATTCGGGACCCTCGAAGCGTGGCTCGAACCCGTGACCCACGACGTGATGGTCAACATGGAGGACGCGACGCTGCCCGAAGCGGTGCGCGGGGAGGGCGGGGCGCTCGACGCCGGCATCCTCGTGCTCAACACCACGACCGAGATCCTCGACCTGGCCGACGCCCAGGGGACCGTCGATCGAGGAGATCCGACGCTCGTCGCGCTGCCCTCCGTCCGGATGCCTCCGCTGTCCATCGCCAAGGTCCCGGTCCTCCTGCCGGCCCGCGAGGTCGAAGGGGAGAACATCGCGTGGAGGATCACCGGGAAGCGGATCCAGCCCGCGACCGTCGAAGTGCCAGTCGCCGAGCCCGGCGCCTACCGGAAGGTGACGTTTCGCTCGCAGGTCGAGGGATCGGTGCAGTACTTCGGCTATCGGCCTCCGCGCGCCCCCCGAGACGGATCCGCCCACGCCCTGATGCTCCACCTGCACGGAGCCTCCGACGAAGCCTCGACCTACCGGGACCTCTACTTCGCCAAGACGTGGTGCGCCATGGCCAGCGCGACGAATCGTCGCCCCTACGGCTTCAACTGGGAGAGCCTCGGACGCATCGACGCCCTGGAGGTGCTCGACCGGGCCATCGCCTACGGGAACACGGATCCCACGCGCATCTACCTGGGCGGCCACTCCATGGGTGGGCACGGCGTGTGGCAGATCGCCGGACACCATCCCGATCGCTTCGCGGCGATCGGCCCGGGAGCGGGCTGGCAGGACGTCTGGACCTACGCAGGCGCACGGTCCATGCCCGCAGACGGAGCGGCGATCCAGAGGATCCTCCGAGTCTCGGCGAATCCCAGCCGTACCGCCCTGCTGGCGGGCAACTACCTGCAACACGGTGTGCTCATCATCCACGGCGATGCCGATCCCGTGGTCTCCATCGACGAGGCCTACGGCATGCAGAAGATCCTGGAGGACGCGGGGCATCACGACGTGACCCTGGTGATCGAGCCTGGAGGACCGCACGTCTACGACACGACGCCGGAGGTGGGGCACAGCTGCTTCGATCTCCGCGAGCTGTTCGACTTCTTCCAGCGCCACGCGATCCCCGTTGCACCCCAGCGCATCGACTTCACCACCGTCGGGCCCGGTATCAACGACACGTGCTCGTGGCTCGGCGTGCAGCAGCAGGTGCGACAGTGGGAGCCCAGCCGGGTTCGCCTGCAACTCGATCCGGGCCGGAGGGTGCTGCACGGAGTCTTGGAGAACGTGCAGCGCTTCTCGGTGAATCCGGCGGTACTCCTCGAATCCGGGGAGATCACCGCACGACTGGACGGCGGCAAGGCGTTGAAGATCGACTGGGCAGCGGGGCACGTTCACTTCACGCGCACGGAAGACGGCTGGCTCGTCGCGCCGCAACCCGATCTCGCCCAGAAGGGCCCGCATCGCTCCGGCCCCTTCAAGGACGTGTTTCACAGGAACCACCCGATTCTCGTGATAGGCACCGGAGGCAGCAAGGAGGAGAACGCCTGGTCACGTGCGAAGGCGCGCTTCGACAACGAGACGCTGTGGTACCGCGGCAATGCGTCCTTCGAGATCGTGACGGATACCGAGTTCGACCCCGCCGCAGAGCCCGATCGCAACGTCATCCTGTACGGGAACCGCGACACGAATCGTGCGTGGTCTGCGGTGCTGGGCACGTCTCCCGTCGACGTCGCTCGCGGCGAGATCCGGGTGGGAGAGAGAACGCTCGAAGGCGCCAACCTGAGCGCCCTCGCCGTTCGCCCTCGCCCCGGATCGGACGTCGCTTGTGTCGGCCTGGTGGGCGGCACCGGAATCACCGGGATGCGCGCCACGAACGAGTTGGGCTTCTTCCACGGCGGCGTGCACTTCCCGGACTTCGTGGTCTTCTCCGCACGGGTCTGGTCCGTATCGGAGGAAGCGGTCCTCGCCGCAGGCTTCTTCGACAACGACTGGGGGCTCGACGACGCCCAGACGGGCTACGCGGAGTAGGTCCACCCGGACGATCCTCGTCGCTCCAGGCTCGGATGCCCCACGAGGCAGGGATTCAGCGTATTCAGGGTCCCGGCGTGTTCAGGATTTTGGTGTGTTCACTAATCATGAACAGACGTATCCCATGAACACCCTGCGGGAGGAGACCATGGTCCGGAGCAAGGCGGGAATCCGGGATGCCTGCCTCGAGGTCCTGCGCCAGGCTTTCGGGCCGGACACCCGGGTGACGTAGCTACCCGGTCGCTGAAGAGAGACTCGGCGAGACGCCTGCTGCGATGCGGGAGCGTGTGCGTCCCGACACGGTCCGCGCGGGCGTTGGAGCATTCAGGGGTCGGCGGCCGGCGTCGTCCAGGCCGTTCTTCTTCGGGTAGCGTTGACCTGCCATGCAGGGCCGACTCGTCTACCTTCCCGGACGCGATCCCT
>JAUXCH010000846.1 GCA_030618975.1 Planctomycetia bacterium | reverse complement strand
CTCCGGCACCGCATGGTCCGGAACCGAGATGTCCGGAACCGTGCCGTCCGGCAGCGAGACGTCTGGAAGGGTGGCGCACGCAGGTGACGCGAGACACCCCCCATTTCAAGCCTTCTGCGGGGCGGCGACCGGTCGCCGCCGACTCCGCCGCGGAGTCCCCCAGGGAGTCCTGCATGTAGGCGGCGCCCAGGCCACCGACAGCCCTGCCGGCAGATCGCCTCGCAAGGACGGAAACGGTAGCCAGGGCCGCCCGGCAAAGCGTGCGGGCCGCTTCCCCGAGCTCCGGTGGGATGGGGGGATGGACGAAATGTGCCCCTCTCGAGGGACCCAGTGGTTCGGCCTCTCAGTCCTTCATCCGCTCCTCCGGCAGGACCAGCCGTACGGGCAGCCGAAGTCGCTTTCGAAGAGGGCTACGAACTCCACGGGGCCCTTCACCCTCGTGGTGCGTCCGTGCGCGTTCGCCAGGAACGTGATGTCCTGTGTCATCCTCACGATCTCGTCCGAGAGGTGCTGGACGACCTGCTTGCCGAAGAGCGTGTTCGCCGTCTTGCTGCCCTCGGTGACGACGACGTAGTAGTCCTTGTAGTAGTCCTTGCTGCCGGGCTCGAACCGGTAGCGGAGGAGGGGCGCCTCCTCGTCCTGCCCGTACTCCTCGGGCAGGTCCGCGAGGCGGATGGGGGAGAAGAAGTCTTCGTCCGGACTGTCGATCTCCACACCCTGGAAGCGGGCGTAGGACCCGGGGGCGGGGACCGTGGGCGGGTCCCCGTCTTCCGAATACGACGGCTCCATCAGCCCCCCCGAGGACGATCGCCGTAGCCAGCAGGACGAAAACGGCCGCCCTTCCTCGACATCGCAGGTGGGTCATCGCGTAGTTCTCCTCGTGGGACCGGTCTCGTCGCGCTCCCCGGCGCCTTGCCGGCGAGACCGCGAGTGCATATGATTACCTGCGTGGTAATCAAAGGAATCCGCCCCAGCCCGTATCGAGAACCGGGTGACGGTGGCGCTCGTAGACTGAGGTGATGCCGCGATCCGCCCCGGGACCCGCGTGGCCGGCCCTGCCCAGGTCCGTCGCGACCTCCATCAAGGCCCTCATGTTCCTGCGGGGAACGCGGGGGGACCTGGTGACGATCCGGGAGATCTCCGAAGCGACGGGGATCACGAAGCCGTACCTGGGGAAGATCCTCCACTACCTCCGGCGTGCCGGGCTCCTCGAGGCCAAGCGGGGGCACGGGGGCGGCTTCGCGCTCGCGCTCGAACCCGGGGAGATCAGCGTGTTCGACGTCATCCTCGCCGTGGAGGGGGAGAGCTGGCGGGTCGGGTGCCTCCTGTACCCCGAGACCCCGGTCGAACAGGCGGGGTGTTCGGTTCGGGGCCTCTGGGGGGATCTCAGAGCCTTGATCGAGGAGAAGCTGCGCTCGGTCACGCTGGGCGACCTGCCGCGGATGCCGCAGGTGCCGAGGGACCTCCAGGGGTGAGACCCTCCGCTACGATGCCGCCATGGGCAAGGTGACCTTCGAGCAGGACGTTCACACGTTCCAGATCGACATCAACCGGCACGTCTCGAACGTCGTGTACGTGCAGTGGCTGGAGATCGGCCGCACCCGGCTGCTCGAAGCGGCGGGGATGCCCATCGAGACGATGCAGGAGCGCGGCTTCCACGCGATCCTCGTCGAGACCACGATCAAGCACGTCGAGCCCCTGTTCTTCCCGGACACGGTGACGATCGAGGTCTGGATCTCGGATCTCACGCACGTCTCGGCGTGGATGGACTTCAACATCCTCTCGGGGCGGACGGGGAAGGTGGCCGCGCGTGCACGGCAGCGGGGCGTCTTCGTGGGCCGCGAGACGAACCGTCCGTACCGCCTCTCGCCCGAGGAGCGCGCTGCGTTCGACCCGGTGCGCGGCCCGTAGCGCGCGTCCTGGGGCGTACAGTACGATTCCCCGGATGCCGACGAGCGAGTTCTCCCACCTGGACGACGCGGGCCGGGCCCGGATGGTCGACGTGTCCGCGAAGCCCTCGACGGCCCGGCGCGCCGTCGCCGAGGGGACGGTCAGGATGAAGCCGTCCACCGTCGCCTCGATCCGCAGGGGGGAGGTAGCCAAGGGCGACGTGCTGGCCGTGGCGCGCGTCGCGGGCATCCAGGGCGCCAAGCGGACGTCCGACCTCGTGCCGCTCTGCCACCCGCTGCGCATCGACGCCGTGAACGTGGACGTGGAGACTGCGGGCGACGAGCGGGTCGGGATCCGCGTGGAGGTGCGCGCGTTCGACCGGACGGGCGTGGAGATGGAGGCCCTCACGGCCGTCTGCGCCGCCGCGCTCTCCGTGATCGACATGGTCAAGGGCGTGGACCGGCTGGCGT
>JAUXCH010000400.1 GCA_030618975.1 Planctomycetia bacterium | reverse complement strand
CCGGCCAGGGCCAGGGCGGCGCCCGCGAGGGGCACCAGCCCGTTCGCGCCGACCTGCACCAGCGTCCGGGCGCCCGCGCGGTCGCCTCCCGGGAGGCGGCCCAGGAGGGTCGCGACCAGGAACGTCGCGAGCAGGGCCGCGAGGCCGGCGGCCCCGAACGCGAGCCAGGCAGCCGTGCCGAGCACGCAGGCCGCCGTCGCGCCGGCCGGATCCAGCCACGCGAACGGCCTCACCGACACGCCGGCGAGGACGAGCAGCCCGAGGACGACGGCGAGGGTGGCGAGGTCGAGCGGGGGGGCGGTGGGGAGGGGCATGGCGCAGGCGGGATCGTACCCCCCTGCCCGCCCGAGGCCGGCCCGCGGGAGGAAGGGCGCGCGCACGACGGCGCCTGCCGGCAGCAGGTCCACGACGAGGGCTCCGTGCGAGTCGGTGGCGAGCGTGCCGGGCGGGAGCAGGGGGACGACCGAGCGGCCGCAGCTCGCGAGGCGGTGCTCGACGCCGGTCGCCGCGAGGAGCAGGTCGAGGCCGTCGCCGGGCCGCCCGTGGTGGGGCAGGAGGAGGACGTCGAGCTTCCGGGGCAGGCCCTGGGCCAGCAGGTCCTCGACCCCCGGGCGCTCGATGTCGCCGGGGAACAGCATGCGGCGCCCGGCCGCCGTTTCGAGCAGGAGGACCAACGACGCGTCGTTGCGTGTCCAGCCGCCTCCCGGCTTCGGACGCGACGCCACCAGCAGGCGTCCCCACGCGCCCTCCAGCAGCACGGTGCCCGCGGGCGGCGGGTGCATCACGAGACGTCCGATCGGCAGGGCGCGGCCCACGTCGTCCAGCCCGCCCGCGTGGTCGGCGTCCTGGTGCGACGCGCTGGCCAGCGCGAGCCGGCGAACGCCCAGGGCGCTCAGGGCCGGTGCGACGACGCGCCGGCCGACGTCCGGGTCGCCCATCCGTCCCGCGTCGAGCAGCGCGGCCCGTCCGTCGGGCAGGAGCAGCACGGCCGCCTGACCGTGGCCGACGTCGAGCAGGACCACGCGCGGGTGGTCCGGCGGCACGGCGCGCCCCGGCAGGAAGAGGAGCGCGAGGAGCAGGAACGGCAGCGCCATGGCGCGCGGCCTGTGCCGCGCGGCGAACACGGCGCCGACGTAGCACGCCGCCCAGCCGAGCGACGGCGCGGAGACCGGCAGGGTCCCCAGGCCGAGGGCGGCGAGGCCGTCGAGCAGGCCGCGCAGCGCGTCGGCCAGGACGGCGAAGGCGGAGGCCGCGGGGACGCCGAGACCGGGCACCGGCGACGCGAGCAGCAGGAGGAAGGACGCGCCGACCAGCAACGCCGTGAGGGGCACCGTCAGCACGGAGAGCGGCGCGGCGAGCGGAGCCAGCCTGCCGAAGACCAGCGCGAGGAGGGGCGCGGTGCCCAGCCAGGCGGCGAGCGACACGGACAGCGCGCGGCGCGCCCACGCCCGTCTCGGTCCGACCACGCCGGGGAGGACCGGGCGGGGCGGCACCAGCAGGTCCTCGAGACGGGGCTGGAGGAGGAGGATGCCGAGCACCGCCGCGACCGACAGGGTGAGGGCCGCGTCCGAGAGGCCCGCGGGGTCGAGCACGAGCACGCCGACCACGACCGCGGCGAGAACCGCCGCGGGCCGGGCGCGCCGGCCCACCAGCAGCCCGGCGTAGTAGAGGGCGGCGCCGCTGCCGGCTCGCACGACCGAGGGGCGCGCGCCCGCGAACGGGACGTAGAGACAGACCACCGTCAGGCCCAGGGCCGCCCGGACGCGCGGGCCCAGCCCGACGACACGCAGGAGCGCGAGCCACCCGACGAGCAGCAGCCCGACGTGGAGCCCCGACACGGCGATCAGGTGGCCCTGCCCGGTCCGTCGGAAGCGGTTTCGGTCGGCCGCCTCGAGCGCGGACCGGTCACCCAGGACCAGCGCCCGCGCGAGGCCCGCGTCGCCGGGCGCCAGCCGGGCGTCGAACACGGACGCCGCCAGGTGCCGCGCCTCGGCCACGCGGGCGAGAGGACCGCGGGCCGCCCGGACGACTTCCAGGGAGGCCGCCCGGTCGATCCACCCCTTGAGGTGGAGGCCGCGCCGGGCCCACCGCGCGGCCTGGCCCGGATCGCCGGGGTTCACGGCGCGCCGGGGCCGGGTCAGGCGGGCAGCGGCGCGCACGCGGTCGCCGGGTCGGAGCGGACCCCCATCCGTGCCCCCGACGGAGAGGCCGACGCCGAGCCCCTCGGTCTCGACGCCCCCCAGGCGCTCCACGTCGACGACGAGGCGGCGGCCGCGCGGGGCCGGCGGGGACGCCTCGCGGACGCGCCCCTCGATCTCGTGCACGGCCGGGAGGTCGAGGGCCGAGGCGATCCCGGGCGGGGGCGAGGGGACCGTCAGCGACGGGAGGACGAGTCCGAGCAGGAGACCCCGCCAGAACGCTCGCCGGGACGGGTCGAGCGTGCCCGTGACCAGCACCGGGGCGGCGAGCAGCGCCGCCGCCGAGGTCGCCCCGGCGACGAGCAGGCCGGTGACGAGGCCGAGGGCGAGCGGCAGGAGGGGCGCGGGGCGAGGCTCCACGCCCTGACACCGCGCGAGAGGGCCCGGTGGTCACACCTCGGCCCGATCCGGGTCCCGCCCCTGGGCGCGCGGTCGCGTATCCTCCCCGCATGACCCGTCCTTCCCACGAGATCGGTCGCGACGTCGTCGAGCGGGAGCGCGACGCGCTCGATCGCCTGGCGGCGAGCCTCGGCGCGCCGTTCGACGACGCGGTGGAGATCCTGTTGGCCTGCCAGGGCCGCGTGATCGTGTGTGGGATGGGCAAGTCCGGGCACGTGGGCCGGAAGATCGCGGCCACGCTCGTGTCCACGGGCACGCCGAGCGCCTTCCTCCATCCGGCGGAAGGGTTCCACGGCGACGTCGGGATCGTCACCTCTCGGGACGTCGTGCTCGCCATCAGCAACTCGGGATCGACGCGCGAGGTGATGGACCTGGTTCCGGTCATCCGGAACCTCGGGGCGAAGGTGATCGCCTTCACCCAGGCGCCGGACAGCCCCCTGGGGCGCGCTGCCGACGTCGCGCTCTGCTGGGGGGAGATCCGCGAAGCCGATCCGATGCAGCTGGTTCCCACGGTGTCGGCCGCGGTCACGCTCGCGCTCGGCGACGCGCTCACGGTGGCGTTGATGGAACGCCGGGGTTTCGACCGGAAGGACTACGGGCTCTTCCATCCGAGCGGGGCGATCGGCGCCCGGATCACGACGCGGGTGATCGACCTGTTGCGCGGCACGCACACGAATCCGACCGTGCACGAGAGTGCGACGTTCTCCGAGGCGCTCGAGGTCGTCACGCGCTACACCCTGGGCGGCGTCTGTGTCGTGGACGGTGAGGGCCGGATGCTGGGCATCGTCACGGACGGCGACGTCCGGCGTGCCTTCCAGCACGCCGACGGATCGGCGGACGAGCTGCTGGCGCGTCCGGTCGAGGAGTTCATGACCCCCGAACCCACCTTCGTACGTCCGGAAATGCTGGCCATCGACGCGCTGCGCGCGATGGAGGAGCACGAGCCGCGCCCCATCATGCTGTTGCCCGTGGTCGACGACGACGGGCGCGCGGTCGGCATGATCCACCTGCACACCCTGGTACAAGCCGGGCTCGCGAAGGACCGCGAGTCCTGACGAAGACGGACCCCAAGCGCGAGGACGACGGTCGACGGCGACGGTCCCGGAGGAGCAGGGAAGCATGCAGCTCGAGCGCACCATGTTTCGCGAGTACGACGTGCGGGGCCGGGTCCCGGAGGTGTTCCCCGAGGCCACCGACGAGCTGAGCGACGAGGGCATGCGCACGCTCGGCCGGGCCTACGGCACGCTCGCGATCCGGCGGGGGCGCGACCGCGTCGTCGTCGGCCACGACCTCAGGACCTACAGCCCGCGGCTCGCCGCCACCTTCATCGAGGGGCTGGTCCGGACGGGGCTCCACGTCCTGGACGTGGGCTGCGTCGTGACCCCCACCCTCTACTTCGCCCAGATCCACACCGACACGGCCGCGGGCGTGATGATCACCGCGAGCCACAACCCCCAGGGGTGGAGCGGCCTGAAGATGTCGCTCGACTACGTGCAGACGCTGCTGAGGCCCGACATCGAAGCGCTGCGCGACATCTGTGACGCCGGCGACTTCGAGGCGGGGGAGGGCCGGGTCGAGGCCATCGACGTGCGCGAGGCCTACGTGTCGGACCTGGTGTCGCGCGTCTCGATCGACCGCCCGCTGAAGATCGTGCTCGATCCCGGCAACGGCACCGCGGCCCTCTTCTGCGAGGAGGTCTTTCGCCGCGCCGGCGTGGAGGTGGTGCCGCTCTTCTGCGAGCCCGACCCGACCTTCCCGAACCACTTCCCCAACCCGAGCGACCTGAAGGCGCGGGAGGCGATCCGCGCGAAGGTCGTCGAGGTCGGCGCGGACCTGGGCTTCTCGTTCGACGGTGACGGCGACCGGTTGGGCGTCCAGGACCACCTGGGAGGCGACGTCCTCGCGGACCGCATCCTCCTGCTGCTCACCCGTCCCGTGCTCGCGCGCCACCCGGGCGCGCCGGTCGTCTTCGACGTGAAGTGCAGCGAGGCGCTCATCGAGGACATCCAGGCCCACGGCGGAGTGCCCGTGATGTGGAAGACCGGGCACTCCTGGATCAAGGCGAAGGCCAAGGAGCTCGACGCGCCGATCGCCGGCGAGCGGAGCGGGCACTTCTTCATCCGCGACGGCTTCCACGGATACGACGACGGCCTCTTCGCCGGCCTGCGGCTCGCGGAGTACGTGGCCTCCGAGAACCGGCCCCTGCGCGACCTGCTCGCCGAGGTGCCGCAGTACGTCACCAGCCCCGAGATCAACGCGCACTGCGCCGACGAGGTGAAGTACGCGGTCGTGGATCGCGTCGTGGCGGACATGCAGGCGGAGTTCGGCGACCGGGTGAACGACGTCAACGGCGCCCGCGTCCGCTTCGACGACGGTTGGGGCCTCGTCCGCGCGTCTTCGAACATGCCCGAGCTGGTGCTCGTCTTCGAGGGGCGCACGCAGGAGGCGATGGAGAGGATCAAGGAGACCTTCCGCGACCGTCAGCCGCGAAGTACCCCATCAACCAGCCCAACAGGTATGCCTTGTTTTCTTCTATTGCGGGTCTTTCGCGGAAGAAGTTGGGAAGCGCGCTGAACTCCACCCCTCCTTCAATGTCACGGCAGGGGGCCCTCTGGAAGTAGGGTTTGAGGGCAGCGTCTTTGGCACCGAACAACGAAACCGTGTTCGCGTTCCTCCCCCCTTGTGAGAAGTCGGATCGTAGCCATGTCGTTCTGT
>JAUXCH010000544.1 GCA_030618975.1 Planctomycetia bacterium | reverse complement strand
TGCCTGTGTCATGTGTGTACTGACAACAAGCATCGTCTCAGTATCCACACTGGCCTGCGCGTTGTAGCACTGTTCGAAGCCGCCGCCCCCACGGTGTCCAGGAACCGGCCGAGATCGGCGACGGCGGCCCCGTCCCGGTCCACCAGGACCACCTCGGCCGCACCGCGCGAGAGGGCTTCGAGGCCCAGCCCCCCCACGCCGGCGAAGAGGTCGAGAACCCGCGCGCCCTCGAGGCGCGGGGCGAGGACGCCGAAGAGGCTGCGGCGCAGGCGACCGGGGACGGGCCGCGCCCCGCGTGCCCGCGGCAGCAGGCGTCCCTTGAACCGGCCGGCCTCGATCCGCATGCGCTCCCGCCCGGGTTCGCACCGCGGGCAACTCCTCGTCCCTTCACGATATGCTCACACCATGATCCAACTCGGCGTGAACATCGACCACGTGGCCACCGTGCGGCAGGCACGGGGGACCCGGTTTCCCGAAGTCGTGGCCGCGGCCCACGCCGCCGTCCTCGGCGGCGCGGACCTCATCACCATGCACCTGAGGGAGGATAGACGCCACATCCAGGATCGGGACCTCGCGCTCGTGAGCGAAGGGATCCACGTCCCCATCAACATGGAGATGGCCGCGACCGACGAGATGGTCGCCATCGCCTGCGACCTGAAGCCCGCCCACGTCTGCATCGTGCCCGAGAAGCGCGAGGAGCTGACCACCGAGGGCGGTCTCGACGTACGGGCGCACCGCGACGCGGTGGTTGCAGCCATCGACAAGCTCCGGGCCGCCCACGTCCCGGTCTCGCTCTTCGTGGATCCGAGCGAGGATTCCCTCCTCGCCGCCAACGAGGTCGGAGCCGACGCCGTCGAGCTCCACACCGGCCGCTACGCCGCCGCGAAGTCGCCGACCCAGCAGATGCACGAGTTCCAGGCGCTTCGCCGCGCGGCGATCTCGGCGCACGAGTTGGGACTCCGCGTGCACGCCGGCCACGGACTGGACACGTTCAACGTCTCGCGCGTGGCGGCCCTGCCCGAGATCGAGGAGCTCAACATCGGCTTCGCGATCGTCGGGCGCGCGCTGTTCATCGGCTTGACCGCGGCGGTGCGCGAGATGCGCGATCTCATCCTGAGGGCTCGCGACATCGCCGTGCGCCCGGAGGATCTGTAGCGGTGCCGGACGCGCCGGACGCGCTCTCGCTCGCAGGCGTCGGCACCGCGCTCGTCACGCCGCTCACGGCGGACGGCGTCGATCTCGAGGCGCTCGCGCGTCTGGTGGAGTTCCAGATCCAGGGCGGCGTGGACTTCCTCGTCCCCTGCGGCACGACGGGCGAGTCCCCCACCCTGACCGACCGCGAGCGCGTCCGGGTCGTCGAGCACGTCGTCGAGGTCGTCGCGGGGCGCGTCCCGGTCGTCGCCGGCACGGGCACCAACGACACGCCGCACAGCGTCGCCATGACCCGCGAGGCCCGCCGCGTCGGCGCGACGGCGTGCCTCGCCGTCTCCCCGTACTACAACCGGCCCACGCAGGAAGGCCTCTACCGCCACTTCCGCGCGATGATCGACGAAGGCGGCCTGCCGGCGATCCTCTACCACGTCCCCTCCCGCGGATCGTCCCCCATCGAGGTCGAGACGGTCGCGCGGGTCGCCGCCGGCGGCGGCGTCGCCGGCATCAAGGAAACGGGGGGCGTGGGGCGCGTCAGTGCCCTGCGCCGGAAGACGGGCGTCGAGGTCCTCAGCGGCGACGACGCCCTGACGCTCCCGATGATGGCACTGGGCGCCGCCGGCGTGATCAGCGTCGCCAGCAACGTCGTCCCGGCCGAGGTCGCGGCACTGGTCGAGCGGGCCGCCGCCGGCGACTTCGACGGCGCGCGCACCGTCCACGAACGCCTGCTTCCGTTGTTCGAGGCCCTGTTCCTCGAGACGAATCCGATTCCGGTCAAGGCCGCGCTGCAGATCGCGGGCCGGCTCGACGACGACGCCGTCCGGTTGCCGCTCGTCGACGCCTCCGCCCCCACGCGGCAGGCGCTCCAGGCCGCGCTGGCGAGCCTCGTTTCCGCCTGAGAACCGATCCGGCCCGCCCGAGAAACCGAGCCGAGCCTGCCGATACGACACGCCCCCCTGACAGGGGACGGACGGGCGAGCGGCCGGTCCGGCGCGAGGCGGAAGGAATGGGGGGCCCGGGGTCGGCCCCAAGTGGTACGGCCCTTGCGATTGCACCGCCGGAGTGCGGAGACGCGCCCCTCTACGAAACGACGCGCCGACGAGCGAGCCCGCTGGCTCACGGGGGCGCGAGGGACTTCAATGTCAAAGGAGACTGCAATGGCCCAGGAAGTGGTTCGCCGTGACCCGCTCGAAGTGTTCGCCCCGTTCTTCAACCTCAGCCGCCCGTTGAACCGGGTGATCGAGAGCCTGGAGGGCGAGCGTGGCGACCGCATGGTGATGCCCGCGATGGACGTGGTCGAGACCGAGGAACACCTCACGATCTCGACCGAGCTGCCCGGCATGAAGAAGGACGCCGTCAAGATCACGATCGAGAACGGCGTGCTCACGATCTCGGGCGAGAAGACGTTCGAGAAGGACGAGACGAAGAGGGACTTCCACCGCGTGGAGCGCCGCTTCGGCTCGTTCCGCCGCTCGGTGACCCTCCCCCGCGAGCTGGACGCGAACCAGGCCGAGGCCTCGTTCGAGGACGGCGTGCTCACGATCCGGATCCCCAGGTCGGAGGCCGCCAAGCCCAAGCAGCTCGAGATCCGGTAGAGCCGGTCCGACTCGCCTCCGACGCCCTCGAGGGGGCGGTCCTTCGGGACCGCCCCCGGTGCGTTTCCCTGCTGACTACCTGATGATGATGCATTGATAGATGAATGGATGGGAGCTCCCCCGAAGATGAACGTCGAACGCTTCACCCACAAGACCCGCGAGGCCCTCCAGCAAGCGCACGAGCGCGCGGTGGGAGCCGGCCACCCCGAGATCACGCCCGAGCACCTCCTCCTGGCGCTGCTCGAGCAGACCGAGGGCGTGGTGCCGGCCGTCCTCTCGCGGACGGGCACCGACGTGCAGGACCTGCGCTCGCTCCTCGCGAAGGAGCTCGAGCGCCTGCCCCGCACCGCAGGCGGCGGCACGCCCGGCATGTCCCGCCGTCTGAGCGAGCTCCTGAGGAACGCGGAGAAGCGCGCGACGAAGGGCGGCGAGGACTTCGTCTCGGCCGAGCACCTCCTGCTCGGCCTCCTCGACGAACAGAGCGGCCCCGCCTACGACCTGCTCCGCACGCACGGCGCCGGCATCGAAGCCGTCGAAGCGGCGACGCAGGAGGTCAAGGGCTCGCAGAAGGCGAGCGACGCCGATCCCGAGGGCCGCTACGCCGCCCTGGACAAGTACACCGTCGATCTCACGGCGCGCGCCCGCGAGGGCCGCATCGACCCGGTCATCGGCCGCGACGAGGAGATCCGCCGGATCATGCAGGTGCTGACCCGACGCACCAAGAACAACCCCGTGCTCATCGGAGAGCCGGGTACGGGCAAGACCGCCATCGCCGAGGGACTCGCGCGGCGCATCGTCGCCGGCGACGTCCCCGAGATCCTCAAGGGCCGCCGCCTCCTCGCGCTGGACCTCGGCCAGATGCTGGCCGGCGCGAAGTACCGCGGCGAATTCGAGGAGCGCATGAAGGCCGTCCTCCAGGAGATCGAGTCCGCCGGAGGCGACATCCTGCTCTTCATCGACGAGTTGCACACCATCGTCGGCGCCGGCGCGGCGGAAGGCGCGGCGGACGCCGCAAACCTCCTGAAGCCCGCCCTCGCGCGTGGCGACCTGCACTGCATCGGCGCCACCACGCTCGACGAGTACCGCAAGCACGTCGAGAAGGACAAGGCGCTGGAACGTAGATTCCAGCCCGTCTTCGTCGACGAACCCGGGTTCGAGGAGAGCGTGGCGATCCTCCGCGGCCTCAAGGAGCGCTACGAGGTCCACCACGGCGTCCGCATCACCGACGCGGCCACCGTGGCGGCGGTGAAGCTCTCCATGCGCTACATCCCCGACCGCCAACTGCCCGACAAGGCCATCGATCTGATCGACGAGGCCGCGAGCGCGCTGCGCCTCGAGATCACCTCCGTGCCCAAGGAGCTCGACGCCGTCCAGCGGCAGATCAGCCGGCTGGAGATGGAGCGCTACGCGCTGGCGAAGGAGAAGGACCGCGCCAGCAAGGA
>JAUXCH010000342.1 GCA_030618975.1 Planctomycetia bacterium | reverse complement strand
GGTGGCGGGCGCCTGGGAGGACGCCACGCTCGTGCCCGACGTGATCCGGGCGTTCGAGCGCCTCCTCGGCGCGGGCGCCAAGGCGGATCCGGGATGCGCCGCGAAGACGGCTCTCGTGGACGCGCTGGGCCGTATCGGCGAGGAGTCGTTCGAGGGCACGGTCCCCGATCGCGTGTTCCTGCCCGGTTCGCGCCACGAGCAGTGGGAGGCGGTCTGGGGCGGTCGAACCGACACCGCCGGCCCCCTGCGTGCCGCGTGCGCGGCGGGCCTCGCGGCCTGGAACCACCCCGCCGCGCTCGAGGTACTGGCCGACCACCTCGCGGACCCGGAGGCCGAGGTGCGCGCCTCGGCGGCACGGAGCGTGGGGCGCCGCGGTAAGGAGGACGGCGCGCCCCTGCTTCGCCTCCGCCTCAGGATGGGCGACGAGGACCCGCGCGTGGTCGGCGAGTGCGCGCGAGCCCTGCTCGGGCTGGCCGCGGGGGCCTCGCTTCCCCTGGTGACCGCGCTCCTCGAGGTGGACGACGATGCGCTGTTCGGGGAGGCCGCCCTCGCCCTGGGCGAGAGCCGGCTGCCCGGCGCGTGCGACGCCCTCTGCCGTGCGTGGTCTCAGACGTTCGAGACGGATCGGCGGAAGGTCTTGCTCGCGGCACTGGGGGCCCTCAGACGCGAGGAGGGGGTGGCGTTCCTCCTGCGCCGGGTCGAGGAGGAGGCACCCGACCTGGCGTGCGGCGCGATCGAGGTGCTCGCGGCCTACGCGGGGGGCGAGGTCCTTCGCGGGCGCGTGGCCGCCGCGGTCGAGCGGTCCGGCGACGACGCCCTGCCCCGCTGCTTCGAGGCCGCATTCGGCGACCCGCCGTTGAAGGACGATGGCGGGTACCCTCCCGGGGCGGCAGAATGAGCCGCCAGCCCGGGAGCCGGGTGGGAAAGTTGGAGGTCCAGTGAGTCGCGAAGCGGGGACGGTACGTCGCGGAGCGGGGGCAGGACGTCGCGAAGTGGGGGCAGGGGGACGAACGCACAGCTTCGGGCGTGCACTCTTCCAGATCCTGGTGCTGGGCATCCTGCTGCCGGCCGGCATCATCTGGGGCGTCGGCCAGATCACCGCGCACGCCGCGATCACGTACCTCTGGGGCGGTCTCTCCGTCGAGCTCGCGGATCACTCGGTGGAGCGCACCTTGCGCTACCTCGAGACGGGGCGCACGGCGCTCGACTACAACGCGTCCGCCGTGTCGCTGGGCCTGGTGAAGGTCGAGGACCGGCGCCCGATGCTCGCCTACCTCCTCGCGGGTCTGAAGGCCAATGCGAACGTGACCTGGTACACCTTCGCGGGTGAGGACGGCGTCTACCTGTCCGCGTACCGGGCGCCGGAAGGCGGGGTGAAGCTCACCTGGCGCGAGCAGGAAGAAGGGGGGGCCCGCTTCCGCGACTTCCGTGTGGAGGAGGACGGGTCCTGGGCGGCCCTTCCGGAGACGGTGAAGCCGTACAACCCCCGCACGCGGGGGTGGTACGAGGCGGCGATCGGGGCGGACGGGCTCGTCTGGTCGAGGCCGTTCCTCTTCGCCTCCGGTCCTCCGGGTTTCATCCTGTCGAAGAAGGCGGTGGGCCCGGGCGGCGAGACCATCGGAGCCTGGGGGATCGAGTACGAGATGGCCTATGTCTCGCGCTTCCTCGCCGGGCTCGAGATCGGGAAGCGCGGCCGGGCCTATCTCGTGACGGTCGACGGAGAGGTCATCGGACACCCCCTCGTGGGGGAGCGCATCGGTGCGGCCGACGGCTGGATCGTCGTGGAGGAGGAAGGAAAGAAGAGAATCGCCAACGCGCAGGAAAACCGGGACGCGTGGCTGCAGCGCGCTTTCGAGGTGACCTGCTGCACCGGCACGGTGCGGCGCAACGCGGAGTTCGACCTCGACGGCGACACCTACCTGTGCGCGGCTACGACGTTTCCCGCCGAATGCGGTCTCGACTGGACGATCCTGATCGTCATCCCCGAGAAGGACATCCTGGGGACGATGCACCGGAACAGCCTGTGGACCGGCATCACGGCCGTGCTGATCGCAGCCCTCTTCCTCGCCCTCGGTCACTGGCACGCCAAGAAACGGCTGTCCAGACCGCTGGCCGACGTCGCGCACGACCTCGAGGCGATGGCGCGCCTCGAAACGGACATCGAGCCGCGCGTGAAGGCGAGCCCGATCGCGGAGGTGCAGGGCATGGTCCGCGCCCGGGAGGCCATGCGCGGCGGCCTGCGGTCGTTCGAGAAGTACGTGCCGGCGGATCTCGTGCGCGAGCTCATGCGGAGCGGCCAGGAGGCGCGGCTCGGCGGCGAGGAGCGCAAACTCACGGTGATGTTCTCCGACGTCGTCGGCTTCACGGGGATCACCGAGGCGCTGGGCGAGCCCCAGCTTCTCGTCGACGCGCTGAGCCACTACCTGGGCGCCATGAGCGACGAGATCGCCCGGACCGGCGGGACGGTCGACAAGTACGTGGGCGACGCGATCATGGCGTTCTGGGGGGCGCCGAACGAGCACCCGACACACGCGCTCGCCGCGTGCGAGGCGGCGTGGGAGAGCCAATCGCTCCTGCGGTCGCTTCGGGAGGAGTGGCGCGCGGCCGGGCGCCCGGAGTTTCGCGCCCGCATCGGCGTGAACACCGGCGTGATGCTCGTCGGCAACCTCGGTTCGGCCGCCCGCATGAACTACACGGTGATGGGCGACGCCGTGAACCTGGGGAGCCGCCTCGAGGGGTTGTGCGGCATCTACGGCCTGGAGATCGCCATCGGCGAGGAGACCCACGCGGCGGTCAAGGACCACTTCGCCTGCCGCCCCGTCGACTACGTCGAGGTGAAGGGGCACGAGCAGGCGGTGCTCCTCTACGAACTCCTCGGGCGGCGCGGCGAGGTGGACGTGGACCGCGCGGCTGCCGCCGACGTGTACGCTTCGGCCCTCGACCTCTACCTGAAGCGGGAGTTCGTCGCCGCCCAGGAGGGTTTCCAGCAGGTCCTGGAGCTCCGGCCCACGGACGTCGCCGCCCGGGATCTCAGTGCCCGGTGCGAGCGCTACGAGCGCGAGCCACCGCCCGACGACTGGACGGGAGCGGTTCGGATGAGCCGGAAGAAGTGACCGCTCCCGGCCGCCCGGCGCGTGCGCGGGGGCGAGCCGCGGCGCGAGGCGGATCACCGGTCCCGGGGTCCGATCACCGGTTCCGGGGCGGCGGATCGAGCTCGGATTCGGGTCCTGGTTCGGGTTCGGGTTCGTATTCGTGCGAGTGGCCCGGCTCCTCCCCGTGCGCGTGGTACGTCAGCGGCGACACGTGCGTCTTGCCGTCGATCACGAGTCGGAACCGGCCGGGCTCGATGACACCGAGCAGCGCGTCGTGCTCGAAGTGCCAACCGCCGTCCTCCACTCCGTCCCAGTTCTCCCGGACCGCGGTCAGCTGGACGGGTTGCTCGTCGAACAGGATGTTGAGGATCGGTACCTCGTCGAAGTCCCGCGGTTCCAT
Source organism: Planctomycetia bacterium (assembly GCA_030618975.1). Taxonomy (GTDB): domain Bacteria; phylum Planctomycetota; class PLA2; order PLA2; family JAEUHO01; genus JAUXCH01. Next base: position 2,422 of record JAUXCH010000342.1, on the reverse strand, counting down.
CGCCGCGTCGTAGAGGTAGGCGGCGGCCAGGCCCCAGTGCGCGTTGTGCACGATCTCGACGTGGGCGGCGTGGGTGCCGACGGTGATCACGGTTCCGCCCTGGGGGCCCGCTCCGTGCACGTGGGGCCCCGTCGCGTGCTCGCTTGCGTGCGCGTGACCCTGGCCGAGGTGGATGTGCTCGAAGACGGGCGCGTACTGGCGCCCGTCGACCCGCAGCTGGAACCGACCGGCCTCGGGGAGTCCGAGCAGCGCGTCGTCCTCGAAGTGCCATCCGCCGTCTTCGACCTCGTCCCAGTTCTCGCGCTGCGGCGTGAGGCGAAGCGACTCCTCTTCGCAGCGCACGTTGAGGACGGGGGGAACGTCGAACTCACGTTCCTTCATCCGTGCGTCGTAGAGGTACAGGGAAGCGACACCCCAGTGCTCGTTGTGCGTGTACTCGAAGAACCCCTGGTCCGTGCCGAACGTGAACAGGGCGCCACCGCGCAGGCCCTCGACGGGTGCCGTGGGCCCCGCCTCCCGCGCCGCGACGAGGACCTCACGGGGCCGCCCGTCGTCGAGGAGGAGTCCGTCGTCGAGGAGCAGGCCCTCGTCGAGGAGCGACTCGCCGTCGAGGAGCAGGCCCTCGTCGAGGGGCAGCTCGTCGTCGGGTCGGGCGTCTCGGGCGGAGTCGACCCCGGGCGGTACGGCTCCGCCCCCACCGGATGACGCGTCCTTGCAGGCGACCGTCAGGCAGGGCGCGAGTGCCAGCAAGGCGGTCGTGAGCAGGCGGGATGCGGCCACGGGAAGATCCTACCGCGGGGCGGCCCGGCGGTGCTGCGCGTGGTTCAATGGCCGCCCGCGGCAGCCGGAGGTCCCGTGGCGCAGCCCTTCACCCTGCTCCTCGTCCATCATTCGCACACGGACGTCGGCTACACCGAGGTCCAGCCCCGGATCGAGCGCTGGCACGTCGACTTCATCCGCCAGGCGATGGACGCCGTCGAAACCCGTCCGGGCTTCCGGTGGGTCTGCGAGACCTTCTGGGCCGTCGAGCGCTTCCTCGAGACGGCGACCCCCGAGGAGGTGGAGTCCTTCGTCGCCCACGTCCGCGCGCGGCGCATCGGGCTGTCCGCCTCGTACCTCAACTTCAGCGAGCTGATCGACGCGCCCGTCCTCGGCGCGGTCACGGCCCGCGCGGGCCGCGCGGCGGCGGCGTGGGGCGCCGAGGTGCGCTCTGCGATGACGGCCGACGTGAACGGGTTCGGGTGGGGCTTCGCGTCGGCCCTGCTCGACGCCGGTGCCGAAAACCTCTTCACCTGCATCCACACGCACCACGGCACGGTTCCCCTGGGACGTACGCAGGTCCCCTTCCGATGGGAAGCGCCGGACGGACGGCACGTCCTCGTGTGGAGCGGTGAGCACTACCACTACGGGAACGAGCTGGGGCTCGTGCCCGGCGCGAACGCCTCCTACCTGGTCAAGGACGAGTTGGACGCCGCGACGATCTTCGGCGACCACCGGAAGGTGGCCGAGACCCGTATCCCCCGGTACGTCCAGGGCCTCCTCGATCGAGACTACCCCTTCGACTTCGCGCCGATCATGGCGTCGGGGCTGCGTACGGACAACGGGCCGCCGAACCCGGCGATCCTCGACGCCGTCGAGTGGTGGAACGGCACGCACGCGGAATCGACCGGCGTCGCGGTCGAGATGTCCGTGCTCGAGAACGTGTTCGACGCGGTCCGCGCCTCCGGCGTGGAGTTGCCCGTCTACCGCGGCGACTGGCCCGACTGGTGGTCCGACGGCCCGGCCAGCCGCCCCGCCTCCGTGAAGTGGTTTCGCAAGACGCAGCGGGACCTCCAGTGGTTGCGCGCCCTCGCCACCTTTGGTGTTCGGAACGGGGAGGGCGTGGGCACCGTAGGGACGACGCCGGGCCAGGGAGGCGAGGAAGACGAGGAAGACGAGGAGGGCGAGGTAGGCGAGGTAGGCGAGGGGGACGAGGAGAACGGGGAAGTGGACATCGCCACGGATCTCGCGCTCTTTGCCGAACACACGTGCAGCCACTCGGACGCCATGTCGACGCCGTGGCACGAGATGGTGCACGCCATCGACGCGTTGAACGAGGGACACCTCGCGCGCGCCGCGGCGTCGCTCGAGCGGCGGACGGACGCCGCGCGGGAGCGCCTGGGCGGTTCCCCGCTGCGGCCGGGGCTCCCGCTCGCGTACCGGGTCGTCCAGCCCTTCGACGCGCCGGTCGACGACGTCGCGCGACTCCGCGTGAGCCACTTCGAGTTCGAGGAGCTCGGCTTGGGAAAGGGCTTCGAGGTGCGCGACCACGAGTACGGCGAGACCCTGCCGTGCGAGCTCGTGCACGCACCGCGCGGCGGGGAGATCCTCGTGCCGCTCTCCTTCGGGAGCCGCGGCGAGCGGCGGCTCGACATCGTGCCCG
>JAUXCH010000786.1 GCA_030618975.1 Planctomycetia bacterium | reverse complement strand
CCTAAGACCGCTTGGCCTCCGACTTGAATAAGGAGATTGCTTCGTCTCTTCGCTCCGACTCGGCCGAAACATCGCGTGCAGATGCTGCGGGTCTTTCTTCAGGGCGTCCTCGTACTTCGCGCGCGCCTCGGCGTACTCGCCGTCGGACTCGAGGGCGATGCCCTCGGCGTACAACGCATCGGCGCCGTCGGGCAGCTTGGACGCGGCCTTCTCGGCCATCGCGGTGTCGCCGCTGAGCGCCGCCGCGGTGGCGAGGTCGACGAGCATCGACCGGCCGTCGACCGGGGAGCCGACGAGCGAGACGAACGCGTTGACCGCGACCGACGGGTCGCAGAGCTCGAGGGAGATGCGGCCGCGGAGCAACGTGGCCTGCGGGCCGTCGCTCGCGCGCGACAGCGCCTCGATCGCCTGTTCCGGGCGGCACATCAGGTAGAGGGCCGTCGCGCGACGGAGCGCGTCCTCGCCCTCGGCCTCCTCGGAGACGAAGCGGATCAGGTCGTCGGCGGCGCGCCAGGCCGTACGGGACGACCGGACGGCGGCCTTGGCCTCCACGAGGTCGTCCGCGCCGAAGGAGAGGGACTGCAGGAAGGACGAAACGTCCAGCGCCGTGGCGTTGGAGGGCATGCTTCACTCCGTGACTCGGTGGCGTACGCGAACCCCGAAGCATAGCGGTCCGGACCGGGGCGCCCAAGCGGTGGCGGTGGGGGGTAGAGGTGCGGGCGGTCGCCGGTACGATCGCCCCCGGGGTCCGGCGGGCCCCACGGGAGGGACGATGGACCGCTTCGTGATCGAGGGTGGCGCGGAGCTGCGGGGCGAGGTGGAGGTCTCGGGGGCCAAGAACGCGGCTCTGCCCATCCTCGCGGCGACGATCCTGGCCGACGGGGAGTGCCGGCTGGAGGGGATTCCCCGGCTCCGCGACCTCACCACCATGCTGAAGATCCTCGAGACCCTGGGCGTCGAGGCCGGGTGGCAGGACGACGGCAGTCTCCTCACGCGCGTCGTGGATCCGTCCCTGACCCGGGCGCCCTACGAGCTGGTCAAGACCATGCGCGCCTCCATCTGCGTCCTGGGGCCGCTGCTCGGCCGGCGCGGTCGTGCCGAGGTCAGCTTCCCGGGCGGCTGCGTGATCGGGCCGCGACCCGTGGATCTCCACCTCGCGGGCCTCGAGGCCCTCGGCGCCCGGATCCGGGTCGAGGGCGGCTACATCGAAGCCGAACGCCGGGCCGGGGGCGGCTTGGGGCGCGGAGACCGGGAGATCTACCTCGGAGGCCCGTTCGGCCCCACCGTGACGGGGACGGCGAACGTGCTCTCGGCCGCGGTCCTGACCCCCGGCACCACGGTGATCCAGAGCGCGGCCTGCGAGCCCGAGGTGATCGACCTGGCTTCGTTCCTCCGGGCGATGGGCGCCGACATCCACGGGATCGGGAGCCCCACGCTGACCGTGCGCGGCGTCGAGCGGCTGGTGGGCGGCACCTGGCGGGTGATTCCGGACCGGATCGAGGCCGGCACGCTGCTCTGCGCCGCCGCCGTGACACGGGGGGACGTCACCGTGGGGAACGTGGAGCCCTCGCACCTCACCGCCCCCCTCGCCCTCCTGGCGAGGATGGGCATCCCGGTCCGCCGGCGCGGGGAGCGGGCGCTGCACGTGGCGGGGGGCGAGAGACCGCGGCCCGTCGACGTGGTCACCCTGCCCTACCCCGGTTTCCCCACCGACCTCCAGGCCCAGTTCATGGCCGTCCTGTCGGTCGCCGCGGGGAACTCCTTCGTGACCGAGAAGATCTACCCCGAGCGCTTCATCCACGTGCCGGAGCTCCAGAGGATGGGGGCCCGGATCCGCAAGGAGGGTCCCACGGCGATCGTGGAGGGGGTGGAGCGGCTCTCGGGCTGCCCGGTCATGGCGTCCGACCTCCGGGCCTCCGCGGCCCTGGTGGTGGCCGGTCTGGCCGCCCGGGGCACCACGACCGTCGAGCGCGTGTACCACATCGACCGCGGCTACGAGCGGATCGAGGAGAAGCTGGCTGCCCTGGGCGCCCGGATCGAGCGTCGGGCCGGCTGACGACCCCGCCCCCCCCGCATTTCTTCCGACCCCCTGCGGGGCGGTGGTTCAATCCCAGGTTTGCCGCGGTCCCCTCGTGCCCGCCCGTGGCACGGGTCCACCCCACGGAGTCCCAGGCCCTTGTACGACCAGCTCGCCCAGCGCTTCAGCCGCATCTTCCAGGGCCTCGGGCCCGGTCGCCTGACCGACCGGAACATCGACGACGGCATCCAGGAGGTCCGACGCGCCCTCCTCGAGGCCGACGTGAACCTGGCGGTCGTGAAGGGCTTCGTCGAGCGCGTGCGCGAGCGGGCCGTCGGACTGGAGCGGATCCAGGGCGTCCGGCCTGCCGACCAGTTCGTCAAGGTCGTCCACGACGAGATGACGTCGCTGCTCGGCGGCGAGGCGACGCGGATCCGGTGGAACGACCGGGGACCGACGGTGATCATGCTCGTCGGCCTCCAGGGCACGGGCAAGACGACCACGTGCGCGAAGCTGGCGCGCCAGCTGAGGAAGCGCGAGAGCAAGCGGCCCCTGCTCGTCGCCGCGGACGTCCAGCGCCCCGCCGCGATCGAGCAGCTCAAGGTCCGGGGCAAGGCGCTAGACGGCCCCGACTACGCCGAGAAGCCGGGCGAGCGCAAGGG
>JAUXCH010000854.1 GCA_030618975.1 Planctomycetia bacterium | reverse complement strand
CGCCACGACGATCCGCGCCGGCCCGTACCCGGCCTCTCCCGGCGCGACGAACAGGACCAGGCCCGCCAGCACGGCGAGACCCAGCAGACCCGTGATCCGATCCACGAACACCGAGAGCACGGCCCGCGTCGCACGGCCCGTCGCCTTGGCCGCGTAGTAGGCCTTGACCACGTCTCCGCCCGTCGCACCGGGGATCGCCATGTTGAAGAACGCACCGATGAACGTCAGCCGGATCGTTCTCGCCAGGGGGAGGTGGAGATCGATCGCCCTCATCAGCAGGCGCCACCGCCACGCGGTGAGGACGAGCAGGCTGACGTAGAGGAGCAGCACACCCGCCACGACACCCAGGTGGCCGCCGAGCCTCAGGCCGAGCGTTCTCAGCCCCCAGTCCACGTCGGGAATCTCCTGAGCGCCCGTGCCCCTCGCGCTCACCTCGTCCGCGGCCACGAGCCGCTCCCGGTCGTCGGGACCCTGGACGCGCCAGCTGCCCGTCTCCTCGAGCGTCACGTGCCCGGTCAGGACACTGCCGTCCGTGAGTCTCAAGGTGTCGTGCCAGTGGAGCTGGCTGGCCAGGATCCAGACGACGACGCCCAGGCCCACCAGGCGCAGGACCCACCCGAGGACGGCGCGCTTCGACACGGTCACGCCCTACGCACCGGGGAGCCCCGTCTTGTCGCCCTCCGCGTCCGCATCCTCGTCCCCGAAGTCGATTGCGGGATCCACCTGTCGGGCCCAGTACGTCCAGGCCTTCCGCCGTGCCCCGTAGTCCTTCCCCGCGATGCGTACGAGGGACGTGCGGGCCTTGAAGCGTACGCTCGCATTCGGGTCGTCCAGGAGCCCCACGAGCGACACGACGCCCTGCCGCGTCCCGACCCTGCCGAAATACTCGATCGCTTCGCTCTTCACGAGCCACTGCGTCTCGACCGCCAGACGGTCGTTCACGACGTCGGCCGCCGCCCTGTCCCCGAGCGTCTTGAGGCCCTTCAGCGCGTCGATCCGAACCGAGGCCTCCCGGTCGTCGACCGCGGACGCCAGCGCCTCGTGGATCAGGGCGCGCATCCGCTTCACCAGGGCCGTGTCGATCGCGCTCCTCACTGCGGGGGCCGTCTCGTCGACCAGGTACTTGCGATCGTAGAACGGCTTGATCGCGTTGCGGGTGTTCAGGTACCGGTCGAAGGACAGGTTCCCGATCTGCGTGATCAGCGTCGCCACTCGCCGGCTTGCGCCCGTCCCGCACGCCCGCCGTCGTCCGTTCGCGTCGTGCATGCAATCCAGCTCCCGCAGCATGCACAGGAGCCGACTGCCGTCGTCGGGGACCGGCGTGTAGCAGTACGCCGGCAACTTCAGCCCGATCTTCGTGATCGAGTTCGCCGCGGACGACCGGGCCAGGGCGGAGCAGTCCTCCAGGAGGACCTCGGTGAACAACTCCAGGACCTGGGCCTCGCCCTCGAGCCGGCCGAACTCGGCGTTGCCGAGCCGCTGCACGGCGTCGATGTTCTTGTCGACCAGGAACGCGTCGTCGCCGCACGCGTAGCAGAAGTCGCCCGACTTGTGGGAGTCGCGGACGTACTGGTAGTAGTCCTGAGGCGGCCGGTCCTGGCCGAGGATGTCGTGAATCACCACGTCCGTGAACGAGCCGCCATGGGACAGCTTCTTGTAGTCCGAGCAGGCTCCGAGCCCGACCAGCAGGGCGCAGACCGCGAGCACCGCCCCGGCCGCCCGCAGGCGTCCGGTCCCTTGGTCCCAGTCCGTCGTGCTCCGAGCCATGTCTTCCTCCGCACCGAATCCTAGGTCCCGCAGTCGGGTTTCAAAGTTCCGGCGTCCGGTTGGCGATCCGTGACAGTGCCCCGAGGTGGGCTACGCTGGAACGGGGCCGGCGTTGGGGGCGTCGTACCAGGAGTTGCGCAATGGTCCCGATCCGCACCCTCCCCCGCCTCGTCGCCGTGGCGGTGGGTTTCGTCCTCGCGGCCGGATGCGGCGGCGGAAGCGCCTTCGTGCCCCCCGAACCGCTGCCCGTCGTGGACCTGGGCCTCCAGGCTTCGACGGTCCCCTCCCGCACGGAGATGTCCTTCCCCAACCCCCTGTCCTCGGCCGCGACCGTCACGGCCGGCCCCGCCGCCGGCCCGTTCGCCCTGGATCCCGCCGACCTGCCTGCCGCGGCCGACGCCGGCGGGCACGCCCGGATCGGGGTCTTCTTCACACCGGTCGGCGACGGACCCGTCCGCGGCACGGTCACGCTGATCTTCGAAGGCGCCGGCGCGACGCAGGCGCAGACCTGGGAGGTCCGCGCCACGGGCGAGAT
>JAUXCH010000932.1 GCA_030618975.1 Planctomycetia bacterium | reverse complement strand
CTGCCAGGCGATCGCGAGCCGTGCCTCGCGCCCCGCCAGTCGTCTTCGAGCGCGCGCACCCCGTCGAAGCGGTACGCCGGAATCCGGTACGTCACGGTCTGCAGCGCACCCGCGTAGTACGTGCTCGCGACGCCGTACGACCCGTACGCCCCGCCGTCGAGCAGACCCTGGAAGTGCATCCCGGTGATCGAGCCGTCCTTCTTGAAGCCCGTCTTCACCTTCATGAGCGTGGGATGGCGTCCGCGGTGGCAGTAGAAGACCTCTTCGCGCGTCAGCGCAATCCTCACGGGCCGGTTCGTCAGCAGGGCGAGCTTCGAGACCACGATCTCGTGGTTGAAGGGATCGCTCTTGCCGCCGAACCCGCCGCCGTTCGGACACGCGATCACACGCACGCGCGACCGCGGCATCTCGAGCACCTTCGAGAGCGCCCGGTGCAGGTAGTGCGGCGTCTGCGTCGACGACCAGATCGTCAGCCGCCCGTCGGGCTCGCGCCACGCGATCGACGCGTGCTGCTCGATCGCGAGGTGCGTGTTGCCCTCGAAGAACAGGACGTCCTCGAGAACCTCGTCGGCGTCCTCGAGCCCCTGCTCCACGTCGCCGAACTGCATCGAGACCCGCTTGTGGACGTTGCCGTCGTCTCCGTAGTCGTGCAACAGCTCCACGTCGCCGTCGATCGCCCGGACCGGATCGAAGAGCGGCTCCAGCTTCTCGTACTCGACGTCGACGAGCTGGATCGCCTCGAAGGCCGTCGCCTCGTCGACCGCGGCCACGGCGACCACGGGATCGCCGACGAACCGCACGCGATCGATGCACAAGGCGTGCTCGTCCTGCGAGACGGGGAGGATGCCGAACGGGATCGGCATCGACGCGCCCGTGAGGACCGCCTCCACGCCTTCCAGCGCCTCGGCCCGGCTCGCGTCGATGGACACGATCCGCGCGTAGGCGACGGGGCTTCTCAGGATCCTGCAGTGGAGCGTCCGCGGCAGGACCACGTCGTCGGCGAACCGCGTCTGGCCCGTGACCTTGCCGGGGCCGTCCACCTTCATCGGCGAGCGGCCGACGATGCGGAAGCCTCCCTTGTGCCGGGTCATCGCCTGGCCTCCTCGACGGGTTCCCGTGCCTCGCCGCGCATCCGCGCCGCGGCCAGCTCGACGGCCTCGTAGATCTTGAGGTAGCCGGTGCACCGGCAGAGGTTGCCGCTCAGCTCCTCGCGGATCCGGTCGCGCGACGGGTCCGCCTCCCGCGCGAGCAGCGCCTTGGCCGCGAGCAGGAACCCCGGCGAGCAGTACCCGCACTGTGCCGCGCCCAGTTCCGCGAACGCCTGCTGCAGCGGGTGGAGTCCGTCGGCGGACGCCACGCCCTCGATCGTCTCGACGTCGGCCCCCTCGCACGCCACCGCCAGCACGAGACAGGAGAGCACCGGCTCGCCGTCGAGGAGCACGGTGCACGCCCCGCACTCCCCCAGCTCGCATCCGTGTTTCGTCCCGGTCAGGCCGAGATCCTCGCGCAGCACCTCGAGGAGCGTCTTCGACGCGTCGTAGACGACGTCGTGGGGCTCCCCGTTCACGCAAAACGTCGTTCGCGCGTTCGTCCTCTGCCGTTCGCTCACGGCGTTCTCCCTTTCGTGGCCCCACCCGCCCCGGGCGCAAGCCCCCCCGGAAACACGGGCGTCAGCCCGCGCAGGAACAGGTCCGCATACGCCTGCCCCAGTTCCGTCGCCGTCCGCTTCCCCTCCGGACGCCACCAGGCGACGGTCCCGTTGAGCGCGCCGAGCAGCGCCATCGCCGTCGTCTTCTCGTCCACGGCCCTGAGCGTCCCGTCCTTCGCACCGTCGCGGATCACCTTGCGGAGGATGAGCTCGTACGCGTCGCGCCGCTTCACGATCTCGCGCCGCCGCGGAGGCGGCAGGGCGCCGACCTCGAGGTGCGCCGCGCTGCCGCCCAGCACGTCGAGGATCACCCCGAGGTGGTGGT
>JAUXCH010000886.1 GCA_030618975.1 Planctomycetia bacterium | reverse complement strand
AGTACCGGCGCCTGCCCACCACCTCGACGTTCATGGTCTGGCACCTCGACGAGGACAACCAGCTGGTCATCGTCGAGAAGGAGCACCCCAGGGAGGAACTCGAGGCGCTGAAGACGCGCGGCCGCGATCGTCTGATCGATCCACAGGGCGAGCCGATCCTCGAGGTCGAGAACCTGAAGGTGCACTTCCCGATCCGCAAGGGCGTCTTCAGCCGCGTCGCGAGCTGGGTGAAGGCCGTCGACGGGATCTCCTTCAAGGTCTGGCCGGGCCAGACGCTCGGTCTCGTCGGCGAGTCCGGCTGCGGGAAGACGACCGCGGGGCGGGCGATCCTCCGGCTCCTCGACGGCTCCGGGGCGAAGATCGAGGGCCGCGTCCTGTTCGAGGGCGTGGACCTGGGCGCGGTGAAGGGCAAGGAACTTCGTCGCTTGCGCCGTCGCCTGCAGATCGTCTTCCAGGATCCGTACTCGTCGCTGAATCCGCGCATGACGGTCGGCGACATGATCGCGGAGCCCATGGAGGTTCACGGCATCTACCCCACGAAGAAGGAGCGGACGGAGAACGTGGGTCGGCTCCTCGTCGAGGTCGGCCTCGAGGAGAGGCACATGAACCGCTACCCGCACGAGTTCTCGGGCGGGCAGCGGCAGCGCATCAGCGTCGCGCGTGCTCTCGCGCTCGACCCCGCCTTCATCGTCCAAGACGAGTCGGTGTCGGCTCTCGACGTCTCCGTGCAGGCGCAGGTGCTGAACCTCCTCAAGGACCTGCAGGAGCGGCACAACCTCGCCTACATCTTCATCAGCCACGACCTCAGCGTCGTGAAGTTCATGTCCGACACGATGGCCGTGATGAAGGACGGGAAGTTCGTCGAGATGGGGCCCGCCGAGGCGATCTACGAGCACCCCGCCGACCCGTACACGCGCCGGCTCATCGACGCCGTCCCGAAGGACGACATCCCGGCGCTGCGCGCCCGCCGCGAAAGGCGCCTGAAGGCGATCGCCGCCCGCGCGGACTCCTGACCGGGCGCGATTCCGCGTCTTCAGTGGCGAAGCGACGCGGGGACGGGATAGCATCCCGCCATGCGCGACCTCGCCGCCACGATCGACCACACGCTGCTCAGGCCGGACGCCGTGCGCGCGGACGTCCTGCGACTCTGCGCGGAGACCGTCCGGTACGGCTTCGCCGGCGCGTGCGTCGCCGGTTCGTGGATCCCGGAGGTCGTCCGGGCCCTGGGCGGTCGAGGGCCCAAATCGATCGCGGTCGCGGGCTTTCCCCTGGGCAGCGGTTCGACCGTGGCGAAGGCGTACGAGGCGGAGACCCTGGTCGGCATCGGCGCCGACGAGATCGACGCCGTGATCCACCTCGGCCTGGCGAAGGCGGGCCAGTGGGGCGACGTGCAGGCCGACCTCGGGGCCGTCGTGGACGCTGCGGCGGGCCGCCCCGTGAAGGCGATCCTCGAGACCGGCCTGCTCACGGAGGACGAGATCGTCCGTGCGGCCGAGGCGGCCGTCGCTGCCGGCGTCGCCTTCGTGAAGACCTCGACGGGCTTCGGCCACGGCGGCGCGACGGTCGAGGCCGTCCGCCTGTTGCGCCGGACGGTGGGGGACCGGGCCCGGGTGAAGGCCGCGGGGGGCATCCGCACGCGCGAGCAGGCGCTCGCGATGCTGGAGGCCGGCGCGGACCGCATCGGCGCCTCGGCGTCGGTCGCGATCGTAGGGGGCGTGTCGTGACCCGGCCCGCCTACCGGTTGATCGACCACACGGCCGACATGGCCTACGTGGTGGAAGGCGTGTCCTTTGCCGATCTCCTCCAGACGGCCACCGCCGCCCTCGCCGACATCGTCCTCGACGTCGAGCACGCGACCCTCGGCGAGAGCCGGGAACTCGAGGTCGGCGGCGCGGACCGCGAAGACGTCCTCGTCGCGTGGCTGAACGAAGTCGTCGTCGCGTTCGAGGACGAGGGCTTCCTGGCGTGGGAGGCGCGCGTGCAGCACGCCGACGAGACGAGCGCACGGGGCGTGCTGCGCGGCCGCACCCTCGACTTCGACGAGGAACAGCCCGACCGACTGATCAAGGCGGTCACCTATCACGACCTCTCCGTCGTCGAGGGGCTGGGCGGCCGGCCCTGGTCGGCGCAGATCGTCCTCGACCTCTGAAAGCCTCGACCTCTGAAAGGAGGAACACGCATGAACCT
>JAUXCH010000668.1 GCA_030618975.1 Planctomycetia bacterium | reverse complement strand
TACGCGCGCGACGACCTGTACGCGTGGATGCTCGACCAGAGCCTGGCGAAGCGGCGGTCAGCGCGGGGTGCCGGTTCGTACGTGACGGCCCCGCCACACGACGCGCCGCAGCACGTAGGTGTGGAAGAGTGACTGCGCGAAGACGAGCGTGAAAAAGACCGCGTGCAAGGGGTAGAGGAGCGCGTCGAGCAGGGAGAAGCTCCCGACCTGCCGGAACAGGACGGCCATCTGGATCGCGTAGAGGCCGTAGAGGATCTCGCTCTTCGTGCTCGGGATGCCGCCGACCCAGGTGAGGGAACCGATCGAGCAGGTCACCCAGAGAGCGATGGCGAGGAACCGCCAGAACGCCACGGCCTTTGCGCCGGAGCCGAGGTTCTTGGTCCAGCCTTCCAAGAGCGAGCGGAAGCCGTGCGGATACATGCGAAACGACACGGCCTTGCCGCCGCCGAGGTTCGTGACCGGGATGCCTTCGTCGTGGTAGCGACGGGCGAGCGCGAAGTCGTCGATGACCGAGTGGCGGACGGATGCGTGTCCCCCGACGGAGGCGTAGGCGTCCGTGGAGGTCACCATGAGCGGGCCGAATCCGCCGCGCGGGTTGCGCGGCGGGATCAGGCTGCCGCAGCCGAGGCTCATGAGCGTGGTCACGTTGAACAGGGCGCTCAGGTGTTCGTACGGGCGCTCCACTCGGTGGTAGGGCCAGACGGTGAGGAGCCCTTCCTTCCGCCGCCACCCGCCGATCGCCCGGTCGAGTGCGTCGCCGTGGAGGCGCACGTCGGCGTCGAGGAACACGAGCACGCCGGGCGCCGCCTCGCGCGCGCCGCAGTGGCACGCCCAGGTCTTTCCGATCCAGTCGCCCTCGAGCTCGGGAGCGGGCAGCACCTCGACGAAGTCGAACCCGCGTGCCATCTCGGCGGTGCCGTCTTCGGAGTGGTCGTCCACGACGATCACGCGGGCGCCGGGCGGTCGCGACCGCGCGAGGTCGGCCAGGAGGTGGGGGAGGCGCTGGGCCTCGTTGCGCGCGGGAATCACCACGGTGACGGCGCGGCTGTCCCGCTCCTCGGATTTCGCGGCAGGCCCCAGCCTGGGCACGCGGGCGAGGAGGACCCATCCGACGAGCCAGGCGATGGCGCAGACGATGTGTTCGGTCGCCATGGCGGGGGGTTGTAGCACGCTCGTCCCTCGCTCGAGGGAGGCGCGCTACCTCTCCGGGAACTCGTAGAAGGACGGGTCCTCGAGTGGGGGGAGGGCGTTCTTGCGGAGCAGGAAGGTCCGCGCGCTCCACAGGTCCTTGAAGACGCGGTACGCCACGGCGGTGGCGTCGAGGTAGTCGACGCCGCTGCTGCCACCGGTTCCGACGCGCCGGCCGATGATGCGCTCGACCATGCGTGCGTGGCGCTGGCGGAAGATCAGGATCCCCTGCTCGGTCTCCACGAGGCGGTCGAGGACCTCGCGCGGACCGGAGAGGAGCGGGAGGGCGCGGTAGGACTCGATGAACAGGATGGCGGCGCGGATGCGGCGGCGCCGGGCGTCCTCGGGATTCAGCCAGGCCTCGGCGTCGGCGATCTCCTTCGCGTAGCGGGCGCGCACGCCCTCCTGGGCCCGCTCGTCGAGACGGACGTCGAGCCGCTCCTCCAGCGTCTCCTCGACCATCCCGCGCACGCGGTCGAGGTAGTCGCGGATGAAGCCGTCGACCACCGCGTCGTCGCCGGGGCCGGCGGGCCCGGAGCCGCGGATCGGCGTGCGGTAGAGCCAGGCGTCGACGGCTTCCCGGAGCGAGGGCAGGCCGTCGGCCAGGCGTCGCCGAACGCGCTCGGGGGCGGGCGACGGAGAGCCGTCGTCCGACTCGAGGGCTGCGAGCCAGCCTCCCTGGCCGCCGAGGCCCACGCGGTCGTCGTCCTCGAGGCCGAGCAGGATCTCGATCTCGCGCATCTGGGCCGACTGGAAGCCGCTCGCTGGAAACAGCTTGTCGCGGAAGTCGAGGTAGTCGCGGGTGCCCAGCGACTCCACCACCTGCCAGTGGTCGCTCGCCACCGTGAAGATGCGCTGGATGCGGTCGAGGCCCCGGGCGGCCGCGGCCATCTCCTGCTCGGGGACCCTGGGTGCCGCGAAGACGCCGCGGAGCGACTCGAGCTCCCGAATGACGAGGCGAAACCACAGCTCGAACACCTGGTGGACGGTGATGAACGTGACCTCGTGGTTCGTGAGCTCGGTGTCGTCGTCGTCCAGCCCCCCCTGGAGCCCCAGGAGGTCCTCGACGCGGATGTAGTCCCAGTACGACGTCCCCATGGTCCTCTCCCGGTCGAAAGGGGCGGCAGCGCGGGGAGCGAGCCTACTCGTCGGCCGCTGGGCCGCCGGGCGATTCCCCGTCGACGCCGTCTCCCGCGCCCGCGGCGCGCGGGGAGGCGGGCCGGAAGATCACGCCCAGGCCGGCGCCGAGGAACCAGCCGGCGACGATCATCCCGACGAAGTGGACGAGTGGACCGAGCGCGGCCGAGGCGCCCAGCGCGAGGCCGAGGACGAGCGCGCCGACGACGGAGCGGGCGAGGAGCGATCGGTCGTCGCGGCTCCTGAGGAGTCCGGCGCCGAGGTGGGGGACGGCCGCCAGCGCGCCCACGATCATCAGGAGCGCTGCGGGCAGGAGGAGCGCGACGACCCAGACGACCACGAGCGCCTCGACGTGCGTGGCCTCCGCGGCTGCTCCGAGCAGCCCGATGCCGACGACCGGGAGGAGGCCGGTGAGCAGCAACCGGCCCGTGCTCAGTCGCTCCAGGGCGGCGTCGGCCTTGCGGGCCGGGCCGGGGAAGATGATCCTGAGCACGGCGAGCAGGCAGCCGAGGCCGACCACGAGCAGGACGCCGAGCCCCACGCCGGCGAGCGCCTGGCCCGGACCGGTCCCCTGCGACGCAGGGGCGCCCGCTTCGTCGCCCGCGAGGACCGGCACGGCGGTGAGTACCAGCAGGGCGGCCGAGGCGGCGAGCGAGAGTGCGGTGCGGGGTGCGAGGGAACGCTTCACGACGTCTTCTCCTTGGAGGCGCGCCGAGCGAGGAGCAGGCCCGCGCCCAGCAGGACGGCACCGATCCCGGCCAGCGCCGCGGCCGGGACCTCTTCCGCTGCGAGGACCCGGCCCTCGAGGCCGAGGGACTCGAGGTCGAGTTCCGCGCGGGGGAGGATCTCCCGGGTCGGAGCCAGGATCTCCCCGACGAGGGGCGGCGGCTCGGCGTGTGCCAGGGTGGGCAGGCCGCCCAGCGTCGCGACCCAGGTGCCGATCGCGAGCAGGACGGCGGCGGCGAGACGGGCCACGGCCTGGAGCGACAGCACGCGGCGACCCCGTGGCAGGCCCGCCACGATGTACGCGGCCAGGTCCGGCGGCGCCGGGAGGAGGTCCTGCTCGAAGAGCGTCTGCTCGAGGGCGTCCAGGTCGTGGGGGGGGAGGTCGGGCG